>JBMLTO010000046.1:0-11665 GCA_049239925.1 Legionella sp.
GCATGGCATAGTTCAACATTGGCAGTTTCTGCTCTACTGCTTTTTTTAGGTTAATGTATCAAAATTCTATTAACGCTCCAAATCACAGGTGATTCGATTACCAGGCAGAAAGGTAGATTTGAAAGAATATTAGAGAAGAGAGGGGTAAACCAAAATGGATGGCTAAAGTTGAGTTATCTATGATTCTTTTCTGGTAAAAAAAATATCAATACCAATGCAATGGATAACGATAAGGGAATAGTGATGAGCGCACATTGGTAACTCATTAAGCTATGTTCACCATTTTTGCTAAATATATCGAGTAAGTAGCCTGTAAAGGGTTGCAAGATGGGGGCGGTCATCAAGGCAAGTGTATTCGTAAAGCCTGTGCATGTTGAAAATGAGTTAGGTGGAGAAATTTCATTAGCAATGGTATACGCAAGCATATACGCACCACAACAAATACCAATTGTAAACATTAATCCTGCAGTGAATAATGAATTTTTATTTGGGAGATATAATAAGAGTAGAAGTAGTAGAGTGGTTGATAGGCAGGAACTTAAAATAAGTGGTCGGCGTCGATTGCAACGTGTTGATAAATATCCAAACAAAGGGCAGCTCAATGCTGCGCCTAAAAAAAACATTGCTCCAATAATACTGGCCTGAGACATATTACAACCTAATTTTATTTGTAAAAAAGGTATGGCCCATAGTGATCCGAAAACAGTTATAATGCTAAAACATAGACCTACATAAATACCATTGATCCAAGCTTGACTATTGCATACGATTTGCAAGAGTTGCTGGCTATAGTGGGGAGTTATCCTCGAGCTGGTAGTATTTGGGATGATCTTCCAGGATAGCCATGCAATTAATAAACCGATTATTCCTGCACCTTGAATGAAACTTCTCCATCCCCACATGGCTAATAATTGTCCCATACAAATCATGCCAATGACGGTAATAAGAAAACCTAATGTCTCCGAGACGCCAATCATAAATGAAAATTGTTTGAGCGGAAAATGTTGGCGTAATAAATGTGACAAGCCAATAAACGCAAAGGCGGAGCCACTACCGATAAGAATTCGCCCGATGAATAAGCCAACTAATCCATGACTATTGGAAAATAATAGACAACCAAGGCTGCAAATGAATGCATTGATCGAGATTAGTACGCGAGTATTTTTGTGATCGAATAAAATACCTACCGGTATTTGTAGAGTCGTATAAATTACATACAGGGAAGCACCTAACAATCCAGCAGTAAGTGCTGAAAAGTTCATATCACCCATGATAGAGCCAATCACAATACCTGATGATAATTGGAGAAAAAATTGAAACAAAACAAACGAAACGCCTACGAGCCATATAATTATTGAGGAGTGACGGTTGAGCATAGGTGATATCTTAGTCATCGCTTAGTCAATCGCCTAATGATCACGTGTGATAGCGTACTGTGCAAATTTTAATAATCCTTGCTTATACGTCGAGTCGGGTAATTTCTCCAGAGCTAGTATGGCTTTATCCACTTCAGCAGCAGCGACAGTACGAGTATATTCAATTGCTCCACTATTTTTGATAATATCAATGATCTCAGCTAAGTATTCAAGGGACCCTTGTTCAATACTAGACTTTATGCGCTCTTTTTGTTCACTGCTACCCTTTTGAAGTGCGTAAATTAAAGGCAACGTAGCTTTGCCGTCTGCCAAATCATCCCCTATATTTTTACCCAAGGTCAACGAGTCAGAACAATAGTCTAACGTATCATCAATTAGTTGAAAAGCATTACCTAAGTGCAAGCCAAAGTTAAAGAGGCTATCACAGTGTTGTTCTTCGGCTTCAGCTAGCATAGCGCCAATTCGTGCTGAGGCGGCAAATAATAGCGAAGTTTTAGAACGGATAACGTCAAAATACTCATTGACCGTTAAGGCACAGTTATGACGATTTGATAATTGTTGAATTTCTCCACGGCCTATTTCATAAGAAATATCAGTGAGTAAACGCATAATACTCATATTTCCAACGTTGATCATCAATTGCATGTACTGAGTAAACAAAAAATCACCGACTAAGATGCTTGCCTTACTTCCCCAAATTTGATTGGCGGTTTTTTTTCCACGTCGTAAGCTAGATTCATCGATGACATCATCGTGTAATAAGGTGGCCGTATGAAAAAATTCAATCATAGTCGCTAACTTGATATGATCTGCACCAGTATAGTTACAGGCGCGACTAGCAAGCAATACCAGCAGCGGCCGCAAACGTTTGCCACCACTTTGTACAATATGATCGGTAAGTTGGTCAATTAAGCTGACTTGGGAATGAGTTTTTTCGATAATCAGAGCGTTCACTGCATCGAAATCATCTTTAACTAAGTTGCGAAAATGGTCAATTGCCATAGACATCCCCAAATATATAATCGAAGCATGCTAAGCGGGGCAATAGTTAATGTCAAGCAATGGCCGCTAACTGATGCAATAAATGTTAGGAGTTAAAATCCAGTCGTCTGGCTTGTAAGTTCAGATTTGGTATCATCTTCACCCATCTCTCTCCCACGAAAGGCATGATCATACTATCAAAGCTCCTAGTGCGGGAGAGTAAGTCCAGGGGTGTCGCAATTAATGTGTTAGGCAACGAAAAATCATGTAAAAAGGGGATAAAAGCCAATCGGTAGAAACTAACGTTACAGCCTGACGATGTACCGAAAGTACTAAATGGCATTTTTTGAGCACTCATGCGTTTGCCCTGGTATGTTAGACAGAGGTTTACTGCTTGGTTATATCTGTGGGATAATTTCATTTTGCACAAATAACTATCGAGGCTGGACCAATGGATGACAACAAACAAAAAGCACTTAGCGCCGCTCTTGCTCAAATAGAACGACAGTTTGGTAAAGGCTCAGTAATGCGCATGGGAGATGGTAGTGCGATACGTGATATCGAGGCCATTTCTACCGGATCTTTAGGTTTAGATATCGCTCTGGGTATTGGTGGTTTACCTAAAGGACGTATAGTTGAAATTTATGGTCCTGAGTCTTCAGGAAAAACAACATTGACTTTGCAGGTTATTGCCGAATGCCAAAAAAGCGGAGGCACTGCCGCATTTATAGATGCAGAACATGCACTTGACCCTAGCTATGCCGAAAAATTAGGTGTGAATGTTGATCAACTGTTAGTTTCGCAACCTGATACCGGTGAACAAGCGCTTGAGATTACTGATATGTTAGTTCGTTCTGCAGCTGTAGATGTTGTGATTGTAGACTCAGTTGCTGCACTAACACCTAAAGCTGAGATTGAAGGGGAAATGGGGGACGCTCACGTAGGGTTACAAGCTCGTTTAATGTCGCAGGCTTTACGTAAATTAACGGCCAATATTAAGCGATCAAATACTTTGGTGATTTTTATTAATCAAATCCGTATGAAAATAGGTGTGATGTTCGGTAGCCCGGAAACCACAACAGGTGGTAATGCTCTCAAATTTTATGCTTCTGTGCGTTTAGATATCCGCCGAACGGGTTCAATTAAAAAAGGTGAGGAAATTTTGGGCAGCGAGACGAGGGTCAAAGTCGTTAAAAATAAAGTCGCGCCACCGTTTAAGATGGCTGAATTCGATATATTTTATAACGAGGGTATTTCCCGCGAGAGTGAAATCATCAACCTAGCTACCCAACTTAATTTAATAGAGAAAGCAGGGGCATGGTATAGTCATCATGGTGAAAAAATTGGTCAAGGCAAAGATAACGTTCGTCAATACCTCAAGGACAATCCTACCCTTGCGGCCTTATTAGAAAAACAAATTCGCGAAGAACTACTCGTAAAAAAAGTGCCTTCAGCGACTATTGAAGCGGTTGATGATTTGATTGAATAACAAAGTACTGATTTCGGCTATTCGATTATTATCAAGACGTGAATATGGGGCAGCTGAATTGGCTGCAAAATTATCAAATCGAGGTTTTACTGAAGAAGAGGCACAGGCTGCTGTTGCTGAATGTCGAAATTTAGGGCTACAAAGTGATAGTCGGTTTGTCGATAGCATAACGCATATTCGTATTCGAGCAGGCTATGGACCTAATCGTGTGCGTCAGGAATTACTGACATTACGCATTGAAAGTGAGCTAATCGAAACTCGATTACAGCAAGAAGACAATCATTGGTTAGAATATGCCCGCGTTGTTTGGAAGAAGAAATTTGGCAATTGTGTTCAAACGGATTTTGTGTCACAACAAAAGCAAAAGCAATTTTTACTGTATCGTGGCTTTAACAAAGACACAATAGCACAGCTATTTAAGCAGCTAGCAAGGGATGCCTTCTCAGCAGAGTAGCTTCATTTGATCGTTTTGTATGTTGGCAGTTAATGTTGAATAGTCTTTTAATGATAACACTGAGATATTAGATAGTTGTTAAAATTATAATGTATTCAAAGATCATTAGCTAAGTTATTAATTCTAGTTCAAGTTGTAGGGCAAATGAAAAGTTCAGACATTCGACAGGCATTTTTAGAGTATTTTAGCAAGCAAGGTCATCAAATAGTGCCTTCTAGCTCGTTGATTCCTGCAGACGATCCGACCTTGCTATTTACTAATGCGGGGATGGTGCAATTCAAAGATACTTTTTTGGGTATTGATAATTGTTCATATACGCGTGCGGCAAGCTCACAGCGTTGTGTTCGTGCAGGAGGGAAGCATAATGATCTAGAGAATGTAGGTTATACCGCACGCCATCATACTTTTTTTGAAATGTTAGGTAATTTTAGCTTCGGAGATTATTTTAAACGCGAGGCAATTACTTATGCTTGGGACTTTTTAACCAATGTTTTGCATTTGCCTGCAGAGAAACTTTGGGTCACTGTTTATAGGGAGGATGATGAAGCTGCCGACATATGGCTTAAGGATGTGGGTGTTTCGGCTCAACGGTTTTCACGTTGTGGTGAGGAAGATAATTTTTGGTCTATGGGCGATACTGGTCCATGCGGGCCTTGTACTGAAATATTTTATGATCATGGCCCAGACATCGCTGGAGGCCCTCCTGGTAGTGCTAATGCGGATGGAGACCGTTACATAGAAATATGGAATTTAGTCTTCATGCAATTCAATCGCGATAAGCATGGCAAACTTCATCCACTTCCTAAACCTTCAGTTGATACAGGTATGGGGTTAGAACGTATTGCTGCTGTTGTACAAGGGGTGCACAATAATTATCAAACAGACATCTTTGTGCATTTGATTCAAACGCTAATCACTATGGTTGGAGACGCAAATGCAGACCACCCATCACTGAAAGTAGTTGCTGATCACATCCGAGCTTGTGCGTTTTTGATTGCTGATGGTGTTTATCCTAGTAACGAGGGGCGCGGCTATGTTTTACGACGAATTATTCGTCGTGCTGTTCGTCATGGCAATAAATTAGGATTAGAATCCCCATTTTTTTATCAATTAATTGCTCCATTGATTGCTGTTATGGGCGATGCCTACCCATTACTAAAAGATAATCAGTCGTCAATTGAGTCAATACTGATCCAAGAAGAAAATCAATTTGCACGTACGTTGGATCATGGTTTGCGATTGCTGCAAGAACATATTAAAGCATTATCTAATAATATATTACCGGGAGATGTTGTATTTAAATTATATGATACCTATGGCTTTCCTGTTGATTTAACAGCTGATATTGCTCGTGAACATCATTTGCAAATCGACATGCCCGGTTTTGATAGATGTATGCAACAGCAACGAGAACAATCGCAGTCTGCTAGCCAATTTACGACTGATTACAGCCATGTAGATTTGCTTGCAGATCTATCATCAACATTTCGTGGTTATGCGCATGAGGAATTGAGCACTGCGATTACAGCAATATTATTAGGTGGGGGGAAAGTAGAAGCCCTTACTAAAGGCATGAATGCTGCTATTGTATTGGAAGAAACACCCTTTTATCCTGAAAGTGGTGGGCAAGTTGGCGATCGAGGGTTATTAGTTAGTGATAACGCAATATTTCGAGTAGATGATACTCAACGTCAGGGAGCTGCCATCGTCCATTATGGCCATCTTATAGAGGGTCAGTTATCGGTAAACACTCGGCTAAATGCACAAGTTGATAAGGTACGTAGAGCATCAATTCGACTGAACCATACCGCAACACATTTATTGCATGCTGCTTTAAAAGTTATTTTGGGTGCACAGGTACAACAAAAAGGTTCATTAGTTGATGCAGAGCGAGCTCGCTTTGATTTTTCGCATGCTCAAGCCTTAACTCCTGCACAATTGAATCAAATAGAAACGATAGTTAACGAACGTATTCGTATGAATGATTCAGTGCTTACTGAGTTAATGGATCTTGAAAACGCTAAGCAATCAGGTGCTGTTGCTTTATTTGGTGAAAAATATAGTGAACAAGTGCGTGTATTATCAATGGGCGATTTTTCTAAAGAACTCTGTGGTGGTACCCATGCACAGCGAACAGGTGATTTAGGTTTGTGTAAATTAATTGCTGAGTATGGGGTTGCTAACGGCGTTCGCCGTATTGAGTTAGTAACGGGGATGTATGCGACTGATTGGATTAATCAACAGCTACATATATTGGCTGATAGCGCATTAAAGCTGAAAACAGTTCCTGCACAGGTCAGTGATAAAATTGCGCAGGTATTAGCAGAACTAAAACACCAAGAAAAAGAATTAGCTCGTTTACAATCAAAACTTATTGTTCAGCAAGGTCAAGATCTACGAGCTGCCATGAAAAAAATTGGTGATATTCATTTACTCATTAAAAAACTTGATCATGCGAGCAATGCAGATTTACGCATGATGTTCGATCAGCTAAAGTCGACTCTTCATGATGCCGTAATAGTTTTATATACCTTAGATGCATCTAAAATCAGTGTGATTGCCGGAGTGAGTCAGGCTATTTTAGGTAGAGTGCCAACTGCTGCGACATTTGTTAGGCATTTATGTGGTAAAGGTGGCGGTCGAGATGACATGGCTCAGGGTGGGGGGCTCATTCCTAGTAATTTGGAGGAAAAACTGAAAGAAATCGAGACTATCATCACTGAATATAACTGATGGGGTATTTGAATGGCATTGTTTGTACAAAAATTTGGTGGAACATCTGTTGCATCGTTAGCACATATTAATCATGCTGCTGATATTGTAGCCAGGGCTAAGCATGCAGGACATGATGTAGTTGTCGTGGTTTCTGCAATGAGTGGTGAAACAGATAGATTGATTAGTCTCGCCCATCAAATGAGTGAAAGTCCAGATCCAAGGGAATACGCAGCTTTGATAGCTACTGGTGAACAAGTTTCAATGGCGTTAATGGCGATGGCATTGATTAATCGCGGTATTGCAGCCTGCTCTTATAACGGTTCACAAGCGCGAATTAAGACCACTAGCCAGTATAAAAAAGCCCGTATTCAAACGATCGATACGCAGCCTATTCTAGACGATTTACAACAAGGACGGGTTGTTGTTATAGCCGGTTTTCAGGGTGTCGATCAATACGGTAGTATCACTACCTTGGGACGAGGCGGTTCCGATACCACTGCCGTTGCAATCGCTGCCGCACTGAATGCCGATGAATGCCAAATTTATACAGATGTTGATGGTGTGTATACAACCGATCCTCGTGTCGTCAGTGATGCTAAGCGTCTAGATTGTATTACTTTCGAAGAAATGCTTGAACTCTCTAGCTTAGGAGCGAAGGTCTTACAAATTCGCGCTGTAGAATTTGCCGGCAAATACAATATCCCTTTGCGGGTATTATCTTCTGCCAATGAAGGTCCGGGTACGTTGATCACTTACAAGCAAGATCAGAATATGGAGTCCTTTGCCATTACAGGGATCGCTTTTAGCCGTAATGAAAGCAAAATTTCATTACAGGGTGTGCCAGATTCTCCAGGCGTAGCATCAGCTATTCTTTCTGAAATTAGCGCATTAGGTGTTAATGTAGATATGATACTGCAGCAGTCATCTAGCGAAGATAAAACAGATTTCTCATTTACTGTCCATCGCGATGAATACAAACCTACTTTAAAATTATTACAAACAATAGCGGTAGACATGGGCGCGGATAAAGTGACCAGTTGTGAGAATCTGGCCAAATTATCATTAGTTGGGGCTGGTTTAAAGAGCCACCCGGAAGTGGTGCCCCTGATGTTTAAAACATTAGCAGCTATTGGTATCAATATATTACTTATTTCGACATCTGAAATTAAGATATCCGTAATTATTGCTGAACCCACGCTGGACGCAGGTGTAAGAGCACTACATCAAGCTTTTTGCACAACGACGATTGTTGATGAATCACGCCAATTATCATCGTCTAGTAAATATTCCGTTACTGATACGATTGCTGGAACCACAGTCGTTAGACAATAATACAGCTATTCATTTACCACTGGTTCGTGACTGATTAATCGTTCAATGACCTGCTATGCCTGTTTGGTAGTATCATTCAGATAAATACCTCGTTGAAATGGCCAAGTTAAAGATGCACCTGATTCCGGGATTTACAGCTAAGTACAATTTGCATATATTGGTTTATGATGAGGTTGATGAAACTGATGTAGAGGCTGCTCGACGTGAATAGCGATTCAAAAACTGGTCCAGGTTGTGGAGGTTAAATCTGATTGAGAACCTAAATCCAGCATAGCGTGATCTCTATGAAGACATTTGTCGCTGATTACGATCGAATGGATGCCGTGAATAAGTCGCAGCACTTAGGCGGGAGAATGAATTGTCAACACGCCCTAATGTTATGCAATCGATAATATAAGAAAGAAAAGGATGTTTTTCATAGTTTTTAATGTGGGCAAGGGAGGTAGATGATTGTGGGGAATGGTGCATCTCACGTGCAATTTACATTGCACGATCAAATCAAATCAATGATAGATCATAAAGAGTTTAACCAATTAATTTTTTTATACTTATCGGTTAAACCTGCAAAGAAAAAAATATATCAGAAAATAATTGTTTCTTATTATGTAGATAATCCTAAATCTATCAGTGCTAGGGATAATCAAAATAAGAATTTTGTATATTATATCGCTAAATACAGATGTACAGATTTATTGTTCGCGATCTCTAGCTTGTCCGCCTTAGAGGGGCGTATATATTGGGAGCGCTATGTAAATTGTTTATTGAACAATAAGGAATTTATAGAGGTTTTGAAGGTTTATAATATATGTAGAAATGATCCTATCAGCCAGTACATTATCGCTTACTACAAACAAAACTCACAAGCACTTAATAGGGTTGATGATCTTCACCGAACATTTATTGATTATGTAGAGCAAGATGAATATAGTGAATTATTATACGAATTATCTATTTCTTTGTCGGTTCTTCAGAATTCTTGGGATAAGTATTTATACGTTTTGTTAGTTCAATATGAATTTAAAACGATTATTGCAATTTGTTCGAGTGATAATCATAGAATTAAAGCATCTGTCAAAGATATGTTGTTTGCCTACTATAAGAGTAATCCTCACTTTATTGTTCTCAAAGATCGGCAACAGTATACCTTGATCGATCACGCTTTTAGTCACCGATGTAGTTGGTTGTTTTCTGAGTTTTTTGCATCTATACCTGAGCTAGGAGATATTTGGAGTGGTTATTTGCGCTATTTATTGGATAAGAAAGATTTTAATGAATTGGCCTCTAGTTATCGAACATCAAATAGTCAAACGAGGCAGTCAACTAGACAGTATTTAGTTGCTTACTACAAAAAAGAGCCGCAATTGATTCAAGCGATGGATGCTAATCAAGAACTATTAATTGATAGTTTTCGTAGACTTGGGTTCGATACACTTGTATTTGAATTATCTTCTTTTTTACCAAAGCTAAGTGACGATTGGATTGCAACGTTTAAGGCCTTAATCAAAGGGAGAAAATTTAGAGAGGCTATTCGAGTATACAGTTTTTTATCTGTCGAAAATGAAAAATTAGTTAGAGATGATATTGTATGCGCTTATCAACAGGGATTGGAATTGAATACCCATCTGGATACGAAAGGTCTTTGTCTTTTAGCGTATGCTCAAATTTTTAATTGTGTTTTATTGCTACCAGAATTATTTAAATTAATTTCTCGACAGACCGTATTAACGGCGCCAAGCGACGAGCCCATGGCAAGTTGTCAAAGCGTCAGGCTATCATAGTCGGACACCGGAATAGCGGTTTTAGACTATAATACTTATGATTCCCTATTTTTATTGCTTTGTTTAGGTTGAATGAATCTAACGAATGATGAGCGTTAATTATTTATGCATCAAGGATAGTATAATAACAAGGAGAATGCCGTGGATACTTTGGCTGACGATAGCAAAGTCAATCAGCAAGCGCAAGAAACACTGCTGAGGCTACATGAGCCTTTAGTTAAACGTATCGCCTATCATTTGATGACTAGACTTCCTAGTTCTATTCAATTTGATGATTTATTACAAGCTGGAATGCTAGGACTACTAGAAGCGGTCAGGCATTATGATGAAGGCAAGGGGGCTGCATTTGAAACTTATGCTAGTATTCGAATTCGTGGTTATATGTTGGATGAAGTTCGTCGTAACGACTGGGTACCTCGATCGGTCTATCGAAATGCACGAACTATTTCTGCAGCGGTTAAACTTGTTGAAAATCGTTTGGGTCGAGATGCCAAAAATCATGAAGTAGCAGAAGAAATTGGTGTTAGTTTGAACGAGTATCATGAAATGCTGAGTGACTCAGCTTGTGCGCATATCTGCACTTTTGAAGAATTGGGGGTAAGCGACGATACTGTAGTCATCAGTCATGATCCATTTGGCGTTGCATCTGAGCCTTTTACCCAGGCATTGTATTCAGATATGTCGACTCAATTAGCACAACTAATGGATAATTTACCTAAAAATGAGCGTTTAGTATTGTCACTTTATTACGAGCGAGATTTAAACTTAAAAGAAATTGGTGAAGTATTAGGTGTGACAGAATCACGTGTTTCGCAGATCCATTCGCAAGCAACTCACCGCCTCAAATCACGATTACCTGAATTTTAAACCAATTCTTTTCATTCAAGGTTTCGATTATCCTCGACTTTAAGCATTTTTCCCAGGTTCGTTCGCCCTGAGGCGCGTGTTACGCACGCATTATGGAGCATATATTTTGATCGATTATTCACTTTTGACGGGTTACACCCCACTTTCCACAGCGGTATTCATGAATACCGCTGTGGAAAGTGGGGTGTAAGGTCTTTGAAAATCAAATGAACCCTGCTGAGCAAACAAAAAAAAAGATTAATTTTTGATCAAGAAAAGATCCTGATGCCTAATTTTTTGGGAATTTAGGATTTCAACTGTTGTTGATTTCTCAAAATTTGACCATTATCACCGATTTAAGTGGTTGATGATTGGCTCGGGTACAACTGACGAACTCGATGAACTAGAGAACAGTCCTTGGTTTGCTAGCACCTGCGTTGGTAGAACAGCTTGAATCTCATCCCATTTGATAGCTATATCCTGACCAGCATTGATAAACGCGTCAAATTCATCCTCATTTGCAAAGACGGTTTTATAGTCAATCATGGCGGCCTTGATATCATCTTTTATGGTAGCCCAAAGCTCATCTGATATTTCAGGATTGTTTTTAAGTGCGTCCAGGTGTTCTTTTGCGGACTCGGTTTGTAGATAAGTTTTAAGATGATTGTTAACAGCAACAGGAAGTTTAAGGCTA
>JBMLTO010000047.1:0-23337 GCA_049239925.1 Legionella sp.
TCTAACGAGGGGGCTGCGAACAACTCACGAAGAACGCAGCTCTACTCTATAGTAAGATTATTTACTAGCTTCGGTAATAAGTTGTCTGTTTATCAGTAAATTTTAATATTTATTCAATATTAAAAAGGAATGTCATCATCTAATTCTTCAAATGCATCATGGGCAGGAGTAGGTGCTTTGGATGATGGCTGCTTTGAATGATAGTTATTACTGGGTGCGTTAAAACTACCCATCTCTGGTTGGCTCTCCGGGTTTATATTCATGCCGCCGCTTTTGCTATCAAGCATTTGAATATCGGTAGCGATAACCTCTGTTGTGTATCGATCTTGCCCTTGCTGATCTTGCCATTTTCGTGTTCGCAAACTGCCTTCCACATATAGTTTTGAACCTTTACGTACGTATTCACCGGCAATTTCACCGAGACGATTAAAGCACACTACTCTATGCCACTCAGTTCGTTCTTGTTTTTCACCCGTTTGTTTATCTTTCCAAGACTCGCTGGTAGCAATTGATAATGTTGTAGCTGCATTACCGTTTGGAAGATACCTAACGTCTGGATCGGTGCCAACATTACCGACGAGTATCACTTTATTTATTCCTCTGGCCATTATAGTTCTCCATTATGCGAAAGTTAGAGTTAGATTATACGCAAATATATCGATTTTTCGTAGCATAATTAATAAAATAGCTGTTGCTTTATTATCATGACTGATTGATTTAGCATATTTTCTCAAAAACCACGATAGATAATCGTTATCTATTCGGTTCAATTTGTCTGGTTATCAGTAGCCAGACTAAACCTAATAATCCGTTGGTTAGGAAAATACCTGTTGCTCCGTAGAAATAGTAGATATATCCAGCCATAGTCCCACCTATAAATATGCCTATAAATTGGCTAGTTGAGTAAATACCCATGGCGGTTCCCCTGCTTTCACTGGGGGCTTGTTTAGATATTAGGGAGGGTATACTAGCTTCCAGTAGATTAAAGGCGACAAAATATATAAGAACTAATGTCCACAGGCTGAATAAATGTTGATGTGAAAACGATAAAAAGAATTGGCTAATTAGGGTAATTGAAACAGACGTGACAATCATTTTTTTTATAGCATCATTTTTTTCTGCAAAGGCAAGTAACGGCGTCATGATGAAAAAAGATAATAAAATAATCGGTAAGTAAAAATGCCACTGTTGCGATAATTGTCCTAACAATATTTGTTGATGGATTAGCAATGGAATTACAAAAAAGGTAGATGTTAGCATCATGTGTTGAAAAAATATGCTGATATTCAGTTTTTGCAGATGACTATTCATGAATGTTTGTTTGAAGCATGCAAGCTTAGCCGATCTAATTTTTGCTAGTAATTGCCCTGTTGGTGTGGGAATTACAAAAAAGACCAATAACAAACCTACGGAAGCTAATAACCCTGTTAGGTAAAATATTCCTACCAACCCAAAATGACTACACAGCAAAGGACTTATAATCATGGCTAAACTAAAAGATACCCCAATACTTATTCCTATGACAGCCATCGCTTTTGTTCGTTGTTGTTCAGATGTTAAGTCGGCGAGCAGGGCTATTAGAACGCTACCTATAGCTCCCATCCCTTGTAGGGTGCGGGCAACAATCATTCCGTAAATAGAATCTGTAAGTGCCCCAACTAAACTTCCACTAATAAAAAATAGTAGGCCAAGGATCAGTAGTGGTTTTCTGCCATAGCGATCGGATAGTATGCCAAATGGGATTTGCAGCAGCCCTTGACTTAGCCCATAAATGCCTAAAGCAATGCCAATCAGTTTTGGCGTCGCTGCTTCCAAATTACGGGCATAAACTGAAAATACTGGAATCAGCATAAATAATCCAAGCATGCGAAAAGAAAAGATGGCAGCAATTGGAAGTACACTTTTTAACCAGGAATGGTTCATGATAGTCTATTCCTACAGGTTTTAGGGGGAGGCACTATGCGAATGTTACTAAAGAAGATGTCCGTTAAACAAGGGTTTATCTGATGTTACAGGTATAATTTATACTTGATTGAGCTTTGTCGTTCGGTCGGTTTTGCATTTGTAATGCCATCGTTTTCTTATGAATTGACAGCATCGAATAATCACGATACTTTTAAATATTTATGATAGGTGGTTTTTCATGGTTGGTTTATTTGCAGATAAAGTTGCACTCATTACTGGTGGTGCTAAAGGAATCGGTAGGGCAACAGCACTAAAATTAGCGAACTCTGGGTGTAATATTGCTATTGTTTATTACAATAGTTGCGAGGAAGCATCCAATCTTGTGGATGAAATTCGTAGTCGTGGATGTAAAGCTGAAGCATTTCAAGCCAATGTTGCTGATCACCAATCAGTTAAAGATTTATTCTCGCAATTTAATCAAAAATTTTCACAATTAGATTTCTTGATAAGCAATGCGGCGAGTGGTGTTTTAAAATCAGCGTTATCGATGTCGACCAAACATTGGCGTTGGTGCCTAGAAACCAATGCACTAGCCTTAAATCACTTGGTTACTGAGGCGAGAAGCATAATGCCGAGGGGAAGTCGAGTTATTGCGTTATCAAGTTTAGGATCTCAGCGAGCTATTCCAAATTATGCTTTTATAGGTGCCTCAAAAGCGGCCTTAGAGGCATTAGTGCGATCGTTAAGTCTTGAATTGGCTGAATTTGGTATCAGTGTAAATACTGTTTCAGCGGGTGTTGTTGATACGGATGCTCTCAAACATTTTCCTAATCGTCAACAATTATTGGATGAATATCAAGCGCATGCGTTAGCCGGACGTTCACTGACGCCAGAGGATGTGGCTAATGCCATCTATTTATTATGCTTGCCTGAAGCTGAAATGATAAAAGGCCATACCCTCTATGTCGATGCAGGTTATAGTGTGGTTGGTTAAAAAGCTTATGTTCATTGGGTGCTAGTAACATTTATTGATAGTACTGTTTCGAATTATAAGCTAACAGATCTACCCAGGTTGCGTTCATTTATGCTAGAATATAGAGCTTTGGTATAAGCCGTACGGGGTGTAAAATGAATGTTGACAGCATATTCCCTAAAGTTAGAGAAATTATCGCTGACGTGTTAGTTATTGAGGAAAACCAAGTCTCTCTGAATAGTCGATTAATAGCAGATTTGGGTGCTGAATCAATTGATTTTCTTGATCTAGTATTTCAGTTAGAGAAGGAATTTGCCATTAAAATTCCTCGTGGACAGCTAGAAAAAAATGCAAGAGGTCACTTGACACAGGAACAATTTGAGGAAGGTGGTTTTTTAACAGCTGAGGGTTTAGAGGCTCTAAAAAACTATTTGAATGAAGTCCCTGTTGAACAGTTCAAAAACAATATGAAAGTTAATGAAATTCCAATGCTATTTACAGTAGAGACTTTTTGTAAGTTAATTATTGCTGCTGTTAATCAAAAAAATACAACTGACACACCAGCGTAATGCGTTTCTTATTCGTCGATCGGATACTTGAGCTCTCACCACACGTGGTGAGAGGTCTTAAGCATGTCTCTAGTGACGATTTTTTTCTTACTTTAGATGATGAAGGTAAACCTTGTTTTACTCCTTCTTTAATCGGCGAATCTATAGGACAATTGGCTGCATGGAGCATCATGGCGCATAATAATTTTAGCGCAAGGCCTGTTGCTGGTGTTGTTGCTCGAGCCTGCATGCATAGACCTGTTCATCTAGGAGAAACGTTATGGTTAGAAGCCGTCATAGAATCCGTTGATGAAGTGGCAATATCTTACCGAGGCAATGCGTGGGTGGGCGAGCAGTTGGTATTTGCCATTGACGGAGCTTTAGGTCCCCTTTTACCCATGATTGATTTTATCCAGGTCGATGAAGTTCAACGTCAGTTCAACGAAATTTATAGGCCAGGTCTTTGGCCAGCATTGAGAACTGTCGTGAAAAGTTCTATTTCTATTGAGCATAATAGTCACAATAGTTACTCCATGGTCTATGATAAAATCATTAATTCCATGCCTGGCGTTTCCTTGGTAGCCGAAAAATATATCAGTAGAAGCGCCCCTTATTTTCCTGATCATTTTCCTCATAAGCCTGTGTTACCCATGACGGTTTTGCTGGAATGTAATTTGAATTTAGCTCGTGAGTTTATCCGACAGGCGGGATATTCTCAGGCTTACCAAATTTGTGAATTACGAAGAATTAAAATGAGTGAGTTTGTTCGGCCTGGTGATATTGTCGTCACTGTTGTTGGATTAAAGTCATATCAAGATGACCAGCTTATTTTAAGTTTCCGTAGTGAGGTTGATGGAAAGCGTGTCTGCGTAGTGGATGTTGTGATGGTTGTCAAAGGTAGTGATTGATGAAAAAAAGACGTGTGGCTATTACAGGTTTAGGCTTAATTTCCCCTTTGGGTAATGATGTGGGTTGTACATGGCATAAGTTGCTGGCAGGAGAATCTGGCATTGATTGTATTCGACAATTTGATGCGACTGCGTTCCCGACTTATATTGCTGCAGAGGTTAAGGACTTTGTTTTTCCAAATGAGTTGTTAAGTAAAAATTATCGTTTTGCTATGCCGTTCACTCAGTTTGCATTGGCAGCCGCAAAACAAGCATTTGACGATGCTGGCATTTATCCTACTGAGACGGATGCTACACGCTGGGGAGTGATCACTGGCAGTGGTATGATGACCGCTGAGTTTGACTATTTGCATCGTTTTCAACAGGCCTGTGCTTCAGATGGCCAGTTGCACTGGGATACACTAGAAACAAATGCCAAAGATTTTTATCGTTTGGTCGATTTTGGCAAAACAACTTCTAATTCAGGTCTCTCATTATTGATTCAGCAATTTGGCATAAGAGGTTATGCTACCTCTGTTCATACTGCTTGTGCCTCTGGTGGCCAGGCACTTGGTTTGGCAATGCAAGCTATTCGTCGAGGCGATGCTGACTATATGCTTGCAGGCGGTTTTGATTCCATGATTAATCCTATTGGGTTATCGAGTTTTTGTTTGTTAGGAGCTTTATCCACGTATAACACGACTCCAAAAACATCTAGTCGGCCATTCGATGCTACTCGCAATGGCTTTGTCTTGGGGGAGGGGGCTGCCTTTTTGGTTTTAGAAGATTGGGAAAAGGCTAAGGCTCGAGGCGCTAAAATATATGCCGAGTTAGCTGGAGAAGGCAATACCTTAAGTTCATATCGAATTACCGATTCTCATCCTAATGGTGATGGTGCGATGCAAGCAATTCAGCATGCTTTAGATGATGCGGGAGTCAGTCCTGCAGAAGTTGATTATATTAATGCCCACGGAACATCAACTAAAATGAATGATCTGAGTGAAACAAATGCAATCAAATCAGCCTTTGGTTCTCATGCTTATAGTGTTCCCGTGAGTTCAACGAAAGGACAAACCGGACATTTGATAGCGGCTGCCGGCGCCTTAGAAGCGGTGTTATCGGTGCTAGCAATCAAACATGGAACAATACCCATGACTGCCAATCTCGTTACTCCAGATGCTGAGTGTGATTTAGATTACGTGACTGAAGGCCCAAGGAGTAAAACATTGGGTGCGGTTTTATCTAATTCTTTTGGTTTTGGTGGTTCAAACAGTTGTTTGCTATTTAAGCATCCGGATAAGTAAGAAGGGGATATGTTATGGATTCGTCTAACCGTGTATATATTACTGGGTGTAGCGCCTTAACAGCAAGCGGTGCTACCGCTGATCAGACATGGGATGCCATATTAAATGGTCGGCATGGACTGGATGTAATCAAAGAGTGGGACTTATCAGGTTGGTCAAGTTGTTTGGGTGGGGAATTAAAAAATTTTCAGCCATCTAAGTTATTGCCTGATAGAAAGTTAATAAAAGTTATTTCACGTCAAGATGTGATAGGTATAAATGCTGCTATTCAAGCCATTGAACATAGTGGGCTAATATCTTATCGAGACACATTGGTCGATCCTATTCCTTTTAATGATAAAACTGCTATTTTTGTCGGATCACCGGGCAATAAGTATTTTCAGCAATATGATTTTCTTCCTTTGTTAGCCAAAACAGCCGCAAATATGACGGCCTTTGCAAAGCAGTTGTTTAATGAAGTTCATCCGACTTGGTTATTGCGAATTTTACCCAATAATGTCTTAGCTTATACGGGAATTCTTTATGGTTTTAAAGGAATAAATCATAATATTACTAACCATGCGGTAGGAGGCATGCAAGCCATTATTGAAGCCTATCATGCCATTCATACAGGACAGGCAGAGCGGGCAGTCGTTATTGCCTATGATATTGGGACCGATCCGCAGGCATTATTTTATTATAATAAGCTTGGTGTTATCAGCGAGCGGCATTTAAAGCCGTTTGATCATCAGCATGATGGTACGATTCTAGCAGAAGGAGCAGCTGCTTTGGTGCTGGAAAGTGAAGCTTGTGCCAAGTCTCGTGGCGCTGCTTGTTATGGTGAAATTTGTGGGGGAATGTCTGCCAGTGAAGGATCGGGGTTATTCTCTATTGAAACGGAAGGGAGTCAGTTAGCACGCTTGATTCATGATACATTGCAAAAATTGGATGTTTCACCAGCAGCAGTGGATTTTATTGTAGCCCATGGTAATGGGAATCCTAAGTCCGATCATAGTGAAGCCCAGGCAATTACTTCGGTGTTCACTGAGCAAGAAGTTCCTGTGACTGCATTCAAATGGTCAATGGGGCATACCTTGACGGCATCTGGCTTATTAGATACGGTGCTTGCTACGTATGCATTAGCTACAAATTGTATTCCAGGCATTGCTAATCTAGATAAACCAGCACTTGAATGTAATTCGCTTAGTTTAAATCCTGGCCATAGAGGAATAACAACTAGTGGTCGCCATGCATTGATTATCAATCGTGGTTTTGCCAGTATGAATGCTTGTTTGGTTGTTAAAGCTAGTGGATAAATTAGCTGAGCAAATTATAAACTTACCACATACTATTGCCGGGAAGTTTCTCTATCATCTACTGCCTTATCGTCGACAACTGGTTATGCGTAATATAAATCAAGTGTATGGTGAGCGTTTAAATCATAGGCAAAAAAAGCATCTAGCGTTAGCGTTTTATTCTCATTTAGCCACCTCTATTAAAGAAACAATCGAACTTCGCTTTATGAGCGAACAATCGTTACGTAACCGTGTTGATGTGCGTGGACATCAGCGTCTTTTAGAGGTAGCGGCTCAGGGGCGTGGTGTGCTTGTATTGACAGGCCATTTTGGCAATTGGGAGTTTGCTCCGATCGGTGGAATTTTAAATTTCAAACAATTTCAGGGACAATTCCATTTTATACGTCGTACCTTGGGTAGTAAAACATTAGAGCGTATTTTATTTAGGCGCTATTATAAAGCTGGTTTAAATGTGATTCCTAAAAAAAATTCATTAGAACAAGTTTGCGATGCATTAGAGCAAAATCATGCTGTTGTTTTTGTATTAGATCAGCACGCGTCATTGGCTAATCGTGATGGAGTTGCTGCCGAATTTTTTGGGAAAAAAGCGGGAACTTACCGCAGCTTAGCTACGTTTGCTCGTCACACGGGCGTCCCTGTTGTACCTGCGACTGGTTATCGGTTAGAAGATGGTCGTCATGTTTTGGAGTTTCTTGAACCTATAGTCTGGCAAGAATATGATACCAGGCAAGAGTCGATATATTATAATACGTTAGCCTATAACCGAGTATTAGAGACAATGGTGCTTAATCATCCAGAACAGTGGATGTGGTTGCATAAGCGCTGGAAGCTGAAAGAATAGTAACTATAAACGGGCAACTTACTGTTGCTCAAAATCGATCAGATCTATCGAGTAAATTAAAATTCAAACGATCGGATAAAAGTATCTTCGATCGCAAGTGTTAACGGTTCCTGTTAAAAATAGCGTGAATAAATAGCCATATAAGTACCATCACGTTGCATGGTATTTAATGCAATATTGACGCTAGCCATCAAACTAGCATTATTGATATTTGCCAAAATACCGTATCCATTACCAAAAGCTACGGGCTCTCCAACTAATTTAAAGACTCCTTGACTGCTATTCACCCAATAGGATGCGCTAATAAAATCGAACATGATCAGATCAATACGGTGATCGACCAAATCCTGCAGCATTTCTTGTTGGTTGTTATAAGCCACCAACTTAATATTTTCGTATTGTGCTTCAAGAATTTGTTTATAGACCGTGCCTGCTTCTATACCAATTCGTTTGCCGGTATTAATATTGGTTGTGTCTATATCACTATCTGCAGCTGAGAATAGTTGCGCGCTAGTTTGTAAATAAGGTTGGCTGAACAAATAATACTTCTTTCTTTCTTCAGTAATAAAGAAGCCATCAATACCTAAATCAACTTCTCCTTTTGCGACCGCACTCATGATACCGGCAAATGTCATGGCCCTATAAGTACAATTTGCATTAATCCGTCTACATATTTCATTGACTAAATCTATTTCAAATCCAGTAAAAACGCCATTCGAGGTTGCTTGCATTTCCATCGGTGGATCAAATGGGGAAGTGCCAATAATAAGTGAATTTGCATAGACACAAGATATGTTTAAGCAACAGATGATGATTGCCAATAAAGTCTTCATGGAGTACATCCTCAGTATTGTAAATACGCTATCGAGAACCAACCCAGCTAAATTTAATGGTGTTGGTAGATAAATTCCTTTTTATATACAATTTGTTAATAACAAAAAGTAAAAAATAACAGTAAAACAATAACAGTAAAACAAGTAATCGATATCTACGATCAAATTCTATATCCTATACCAATTAGCAAATATTTTTAAAGAATTATCTAGCAACAAGATAATATTAAAGTAAGATTTTTAAAGGATATTTGCTTTTTGGGGGTTAAGGGCCATAGTATTAGTATTTTATTGAGCTTTTATGGTCTTAATTTAAATTTTAAAAGGATGGTTTTGTGGTTTTGGATGGGCGGGTAGAAGCGATTGATGCGTTTGACGATTACCTTAATGAGATACTATTTGATCGTTCCTTTCCTCAGCCGAGTGAACAGATCAAAATATTGCACGTCGGTTTAATCAATACGCCAGTGGGACCTATGCTAGCCATCGCCGATCATGAGGCGATTTTTTTGCTGGAATTTCTCACCAAAAAATTACTTAGGAAGGAATTACAGCGCTTAAAAAAACGTGGATTTGTCTTTATTCGAGGCCTATCACAACCACTGCTTACAATTAGGGCGGAATTAGCCTCATATTTCGATGGCCATTTAACCAGATTTGAAACTCCATATTATGTTTATGGTAGTTCATTTCAACAGGAAGCATGGATAGCGTTGACGGATATTAGCTATGGTGAAACATGTACCTATACTGAACAGGCCAATAAAATTGGTAAGCCACAAGCTGTTCGTGCAGTTGCAAATGCAAACGCTGCTAATCAATTGAGTATTATTATTCCATGTCACCGGGTAATTGCTAGCAATGGAACATTGGGTGGTTATAGCGGTGGCATAGCGATTAAACAATGGTTGTTAAATCACGAAAAGAACATGCTATGATTGATTCTATGGGTCGTTATTTGACCCTGGATATTTAGCCTCTGTAAAAAGAATGTTTAGTATTTTTTGGGAGAGTTTCGTCAGAATGCATATACACTGGTTTGTCTTGGCCTTAACGGTGCTTGCTTTAGAAGTAGTTACTGGAACATTTTATTTTTTAATAATAGCGATTGCTGCTGCTATCGTTGGTCTTGCCAATTATTTTGATCTTCTTTTTCCAGTTCAACTTATGTTGTTTGCAATCAGTAGCCTCATCGGTGTTATTCTTTTGCAATATTGGCAACGAACTTATCGTTCTTCTGAACAGGCTCAAAGTCAGTGCCTTGATATTGGACAGCCAGTGAGTATTTTAGTTATGCATGATCATTTGAAGGCCCGTGTATTTTATCGTGGTACAGAATGGGATGCTATTTTGGATGTTGCTGAGAACGATGAAAAAGCGATTTTTTATATCAAAGAGATACGGGGTTGTGTGCTTGTACTGACTACTCAAGATAAATTTTAATATATTGCATGGGGAAACTATGGAGATCGCACTATTTGTTTTAATCACTTCGCTAATTTTGGTAATGTTGTCTATAAAAGTTGTTCCTCAGCAACATGTTTGGATCATAGAGAGGCTGGGCAAATTTTATAATACATTATCGCCTGGATTGAATATTGTTATACCTGTTGTGGATAGGGTTGCTTATCGCCATATGTTGAAGGAGGTTCCGCTAGAAGTTCCTAGTCAAGTTTGTATTACTAAAGATAATACACAATTGCAAGTTGATGGTATTCTGTATTTTCAAATCACCGATCCCAAACGGGCATCCTATGGGACTAGTGATTATTTGTTAGCCATTACTCAACTTGCACAAACCACTTTACGATCAGTCATTGGTAAAATGGAGCTTGATAAAACATTTGAAGAACGAGAGCAAATTAATTCTGCAATAGTTGCGGCTCTTGATGAAGCAGCAACAAGCTGGGGTGTAAAAGTGCTACGCTACGAAATAAAGGATTTAACGCCGCCTAGAGAAATTTTGCATGCAATGCAAGCTCAAATTACTGCTGAGCGTGAGAAGCGTGCACTGATCGCAGCATCGGAAGGGCGAAAACAAGAGCAGATTAACATTGCGACTGGTGAACGGGAAGCGTTTATTCAACGCTCTGAGGGTGAAATGCAGTCAGCAATTAATCGAGCTCAAGGTGAAGCGGAGGCAATCAAGGCTGTGGCTGCTGCAAATGCGCAAGCGATTCAACAGGTTGCTCAGGCCATCCAATTGGTAGGAGGAATTGATGCGGTTAACTTCAAAGTCGCTGAAAAATATGTTGAAGCATTTGCCCAGTTAGCCAAAGAGGGCAATACCCTTATACTGCCTAGTAACTTAGCCGATCTCGGTGGGTTAATGGCGACAGCGATGAGTATAATTAAACGCGAGAGTCAATAACAACTACCTAACAAATGAGAGCCTTTTTAAATTATTGTTCTTGGCTGTATTGACTCATGACATTAACGGGATTTATGTATCAAGCTCAAGAATTCCAAACGGCTGGTGGAATTTTTGCGCATCTCACCTAACATCGATGATGTTGTCATGACCGAGTTTTGTTTTTCTACGCCACGCATCATCATGCAAAGATGTTTCGCTTCGATAACGACTGCAACTCCCAGAGCTTGAGTGGTATTTGCAATACAAGTGGCAATTTCATTCGTAAGGCGTTCTTGTATTTGTAGTCGTCGGGCAAAATAGTCAACGATTCTAGCGATTTTAGACAAGCCTAACACGTTCCCTTTCGGCAAATAACCGATGTGACATTTACCAATAAAAGGAAGTAAATGATGTTCGCACATAGAATACATTTCTATATCTTTAACGATTACCATTTCACTCATATCTGATTCAAAAAGAGCACCGTTGATAATTTGCTCAAGATCTTCATGGTAGCCTTTGGTCAGATAGCGCATTGCATTAGCTGCCCGCTCAGGTGTATCGATAAGCCCCTCTCGATTAGGATCCTCGCCGAGCTCTTTTAGTATATTTTTATACAATTCATGCATGTTTAAACCTCAACCAGGAGGCCAAGTCATTTGTCGACCGCCTAATAAATGTAAATGAATATGATAAACCGTCTGCCCGCCTGCTGGATTAACATTAAATACCAGTCGATATCCCTCGTTGCTTAATTGGTTTTCATGTGCAAGGCGTTTGGCTGTTAGTAACAAATGTCCTAAGAGTTGCTGATCATTCGTCTCTGTATCATTAATCGTACTGATATGTTTCCTAGGGATAATTAACAAGTGTGTTGGTGCTTGTTGGTCAATGTCATGGAAGGCTAGAACGTCGTTATCTTCATAGATAATAGTTGCCGGAAGTTCTCCGTTTGCAATTTTACAAAATAGGCAGCCCATGATGATCCTGGTACAACAAAAAAATAAGATTATATCAAAAAATAGCGCCTACCAAACAATTATAAGATGTCACGACTATCTTTTTTTGCCTTTTAGCGATAAATTACAGATAATTCTTTTAATTTAATACTTATAAAAAGGTGTATGTAATGGGTTTAATGAATATTCATAGTGGGTCTGATCTGCCTAACCAAATTAATGTGATCATTGAAATTCCTATGCATGGTGAACCCGTAAAATATGAAGTTGATAAAGAAACTGGTGCATTATTTGTTGATCGCTTTATGACTACTGCTATGTATTACCCCACTAATTATGGTTATATTCCTAAAAGTTTATCTGAAGATGGCGATCCGGTTGATGTGTTAGTGGTTACACCTGTTCCATTGATTAGTGGCGCCGTGATTCCTTGTCGTGTTATTGGTATGTTAAAAATGACTGATGAGTCAGGCGTCGATGCTAAGCTTTTAGCCGTTCCTACCAGTAAATTAAGTAAAATGTATGAAAAAGTTACATCTTATCAAGATATGCCAGAGCAATTATTGTTATCTATCGAACACTTTTTTAGACATTACAAAGATTTAGAGGAAGGTAAATGGGTGAAGATTGACGGATGGGATGGTGTTGACGCTGCTCATAAAGAAATTCTTAATAGTATCGAGCGCTATCAGGCAGTCATCTAGTTTTTTGTGCTCAATACGCTACGTCTATAAGGGCGTATTGAGATATCGAATAAAAATCATCTGTTTTCTATAACCGTCGTTAACGATGTTTACCTGAATGATTCGTAAAGTCAAAAATCGGTATTTGGATGTGAAAAATTATCGCCCAAAGTCTAATACTAAAAATGGTAGTCAGCGTGATTAGGACGTTAAGATGCTCTGGAATATTAAGATAATTGAGCGTGATGAACAAAAAACCGCCTGCCAAGGCGATTACTGCGTATAGCTCTTTCCTTAACACTAGCGGTATATCATTACATAAAATATCACGTAGCATCCCACCGCAAATTCCAGTAATCATACCTCCCATAACGGCGGTAATTGGAGACATACCATATTGCAATATTTTTTGTGTTCCCAATATCACAAATGCAGATAGACCGAGGGCATCTAGGACTAAGAACAGCTTCATGATTCTTATTAAAAATCGACCAACAAGAATTGTTAGTAGAGCACAACAGGATGTATAAACTAAATATTCCGGATGAGTAATCCATGTAACTGGGTGCGTATTGAATAAAATGTCTCTTGCTGTTCCTCCTCCTAAAGCAGCTATAGAGGCAATAAGCATCACACCAAAAAAATCCATTTTTTTGCGTCCAGCGGCAATTGCGCCGGTAATTGCTTCAACACAGATTCCCATAATAAATAAATAATGCAGTATCATTGTTTTGGGGGCGCATTAAAACGATCAGCATAGCATTAAATTGGGATAAAGTGCATTCTTGTTCGATTAATAAACATTAAAACATGTATTTTAATTTCTCGACTTTAGCCAGGGTGCCCTCATCGGTCTGTCCAGACGCGTATCTCGATGGATTTATTCTTGAACATAAAAAAGACTAGATCTTATTTCTCCCAACTACTCGATCCTTGAAGTTGAATGGCAACGCCGCTATTAATGAGTCTATTTTCCTTTAATGATGTGCAACTTGGCCTAGTGATTAAATCGCTCGTAATTACTTAATTGTTAAATGGTGTACTACAATTAAATTATTATTAAAGTAAAACTAGTCTATTATGGAGAGAATGATGCAAGATCTGGAGAGAATGATGCAAGAGCCATCGCAACAACGTACAATTTTAGCAGTGGTTGATGGTCAAACGAAAGAAGGTTTAATTCGCTTAAACCAAAAGCTTAGTGGATTATCTGCTGAAATCAAAGCGAAGCAAGAATTATTAGATTTAACTGATAATGAAGAAGCTGGAGATAGGCATCAGCATTTATCAATGGTGCTTGTTGAAATTGATAAGGCATTATTGGGTATGCAAGAGCTATTCAGCATGAAAATACCAACCGGACTGAATGATGCTGAGTTTCTTAGTGCTAATGAACATGAGTTGCATCTATTTCGTCAAACTTTAGAAGAGAATTTAGTTCGGCTTAATCAGATTTATCAGGCTATTTAGTTAATGCAAGACCGCTAATCATTTCTGAGTCGACTTTTACCAGCTGCCGTAGTCGCCAAAAAGGGGTAGAAGTCCTTTCGTGCAGTATTGTCCTATTTTAAGTAACTGTTCGTGTTGCTGGGCAAATATTTCCTTGGTTATGGGTTGTTGGCTATGGCTAGCAAATGAATAAACCAGGTAATTTTCTTCTTGTTTGACAGCAAAAGAGATGGTTCGATGATATCCAGGAATGTTTTGTTTTACGTGATACAATTGGTCATAATGGGAGCGTGTATAGAGCTCTTGCCACGAAGCTTGTCCGCATGAAGTATACCAGCTCGGTCGATATGTTTTATCTAAACGCCATAATGGACTGTTAAACAAGTTAAATTCTAACGATGGTGTCGATGAAAATATTGTAAGCTGTTGTTTGTGGTTTAAATAGGCTATAGCAATATGATCTAGGTTTAGAAGTCCTAATACGTCCGAGAAAATGGTTGAAACACTTCCTTTATGAGCAAACAGCAGATCTAGTAATTGTGGATTTAGGGTGGTTGGATGTTTAATTTCGTGCATAATCAAACCTTATTTCTTCCTTGAGGATAATAAAATCGCCTCGCTGATGCGAGTGCTAGATCGATGATTTTCTTGGCTTGTTCTTCACTAGCATAAATTTGACTTAGGTCACAGACCAGATCGAAGAGAAAATCAGGCACTTCTTCACTTCGATATTGAATACCGTAGAGTCCCTGGGCTTGGAGAAATATATAATGTAGTAATTCTTTGTCTATAACTATCTTTTTTGAATTTTGTTTTGCTTCATCATTTCCAAACAATAGCCAACTGGGCGAAACATTTAATTTTGTCGAGATCTCAACTAGATTTGCTATTTCAGGTAAGACTTGCCCGCGTAAATATTTACGACATATTTGTGGTGAATGGCCAATTAGCTTTGCAACTTTTGCAATATCAACACCAGTCAAGGACCGTGGTGAGCCATAACCAGCCGCAATTAAACTTTCACGTAAGCGATAGGCAAATTCTTTAACCACATCACATTTTATCATGCTTAAGACCTGCAAATTTTTACTAAACTTAGTGTAACAAAAAGTAAATTTTACTGCAAAAATATAATATTTAGAAATTTTAGATTTCTAAAAGAAATCATTGATTGACAAAAATGTATTTTCATTTAAAATAAATTGTGAGTATTAATCATGCTCAATTGTGTGGGTAGGTAACTATTTAATGATGGAACATAAAAAATGGACTTACTCAACTTATAGGACAGGTGGCATTACCATGGCTACCAACTTCGCAAGGTTACCTGGCTGGAAGCTTTAAGGTATTTCCAGCCTTTCTAATAGATACCTCGATGAAATAGATTGCTTTAGCTGAATAGGTTTAATATAATCATCTGATAATTTTTATGATTTAATATTGGTATAAACTGCATAAATGCATATACCAGTTTATGATAAATAGGCACGTAGCTCAGTGGTAGAGCACCACCTTGACATGGTGGTGGTCGGTGGTTCGATCCCACTCGTGCCTACCAATTTAACCCTGCTATGCAGGGTTTTTTTTTAGCCAATGAAGACTGCTGGTGGTTAAACAAGCTTTTTGATGGGTTCAGTGTTATTGATAAAACGAATTATTAAATTAAATGAGCGTTGCAAGGGATTGTCAGTGCTGAGTAAACGAGGAAAATTAAGATGCCAAATATTCAATTACCCGATGGAAATACCAAGCATTTTGACGCCCCCCTAACGGTACAGGAGTTAGCCCAAAGCATTAGCAGTAGTCTTGGTAAAATTGCTGTCGCTGCTCGTGTTGATGGTCAATTAGTTGATCTTGGTTACCGATTAACTCAAGATGGTTCTGTTGTTATCCTTACTGAAAAAGATAATGATAGTCTAGAGGTGATTCGTCATTCTGCTGCCCATCTTCTAGCACAGGCAGTAAAGTTATTATTTCCTGCCGCTCAGGTGACTATTGGGCCTGTGATAGAAGACGGTTTTTATTATGACTTTGCATATGAGCGACCATTTACTCCTGAAGATCTTTTGCAGATTGAAGCAAAAATGCTGGAGCTTGCGAAAGCGGACTATCCTATCTCGCGACGTGAATTGTCGCGCGATGAGGCTATCGATTATTTTTCACAATTAGGCGAACAGTATAAAGCAGAAATCATAGCGACTATTCCTACTGATCAAACTATTTCACTCTATCGTCAGGGAGATTTTGAAGATCTATGTCGAGGACCGCATGTTCCATCCACTCGATTTCTAAAAGCATTTAAATTAACTAAGCTGGCTGGTGCTTATTGGCGCGGAGATGCACGTAATGCGATGTTGCAGCGTATATACGGCACTGCTTGGCTTGATAAAAAGTCTTTGGCTGATTATCTTGAGCGATTGGAGGAGGCCGAAAAACGCGATCATCGTAAAATAGGTAAGACTCTTGATTTATTCCATTTCCAAGATATTGCTCCAGGCATGGTGTTTTGGCATACGAAAGGGTGGACTATTTATCGAATTCTTGAGCAGTATATGCGCGTTCGATTATCTGAATTTAATTACCAAGAAATAAAAACCCCTCAATTAGTTGATAAAATATTGTGGGAAAAATCAGGTCATTGGGATAATTTTAGAGACAATATGTTTTTGACGGAGACGGAGAATCGTCAGTATGCTGTTAAGCCTATGAATTGCCCATGCCATGTGCAAGTATTTAATCAGGGGCTAAAAAGTTATCGTGAGCTGCCTTTACGTTTAGCCGAATTTGGTAATTGTCATCGCTGTGAGCCATCAGGTTCTTTGCATGGACTTATGCGAGTGCGCAACTTTGTCCAAGATGATGCTCATATTTTTTGTAGCGAAGACCAAATCAAATCAGAGGTTGACGCTTTGTTATTGTTTATTCAATCGGTGTATGCTGATTTTGGTTTTACCGATATTATTTATAGATTGGCACTGAGGCCAGAAAAGAGAGTTGGTTCTGATCAAATATGGGATAAAGCTGAGGCTGCGTTGCAACAGGCCATGCAGGAGCGAGGGATTAACTGGATAGATGCTCCTGGCGAAGGCGCTTTTTATGGGCCCAAAATTGAATGTTCTTTGGCTGATTGTTTAGGTCGAATTTGGCAGTGTGGTACTATTCAAGTTGATTTTTCAATGCCTGAGCGTTTAGGTGCACAGTTTGTAGCTGAAGATGGAAGTAAGCAAGTCCCTGTTATTTTGCATCGGGCTATATTGGGTACTTTTGAGCGCTTTATGGGTATTTTAATTGAGCATTATGCTGGAAAATTTCCCTTGTGGTTGGCGCCTGTACAAATATTGGTTTTGACAATTAGTGAAAAGCATAATGACTATGCCATAAAAATTAATCAAATATTACAAAATAATAGTATTAGGGCCAGTTTTGACTTGAGAAATGAGAAAATTGGCTTTAAAATTCGTGAGCATACCTTACAAAAGGTTCCTTACTTGCTTATTATTGGTGATAAAGAAGTTGAAAATAATACCGTTACCTTAAGAACACGTGAAGGAGTCGATAAAGGCGCAATGAGTATTGATGATGTTTGTGATATGATGCATCAGGAAGTTGCTGCTAAAAGTCGTACTTAAGCTATAATCTGGAGGATTTTACTATTAGTGTATCAGCAAAGCGTGAAAGTGATCGCGCGCGAATAAATGAACAAATCAATGTGCCTGAAGTGCGTTTAATTGATGTAGATGGTAATCAGGCTGGCATTGTTTCTACGCGCGAGGCTTTGCGTGCGGCAGAAGAGCTTGACTTGGATTTAGTGGAGATTTCACCGACTGCTAAGCCACCTGTCTGCCGTATTATGGATTATGGTAAGTTTCTTTTTGAAGTTAGTAAAAAACAAGCCGAGGCCAAGAAAAAGCAAAAGCAAATTCAGGTCAAGGAAATTAAATTTCGTCCAACGACGGAAGATGGGGATTACCAGGTCAAGCTACGCAACCTGATACGTTTCCTAACTCATGGAGATAAAGTGAAAATTACTTTGCGCTTTCGTGGTCGCGAAGTAGCTCACCAAGAACTTGGGATGAAAATTCTCGAAAGGGTGCAAAAAGACACGGTGGAATTTGCCATTGTTGAGCAACACGCCAAAAGAGAAGGACGCCAATTGTTAATGGTTTTATCTCCTAAAAAAACAAAGTAGCCAAAAGCGGACTTCATTTGTAACCTGGTTGTTCTAATTTTTTATGTCTAGTAAAAATTCAGAATACGCTCGATTGCAAATGATATTTCTTAAATGCGGAGTATTGATGTAATGCCAAAGTTAAAGTCTCATAGAGGAGCGCATAAGCGTTTCCGTAAAACTGCAAGTGGAGCGATAAAGCGTCGTGGCGCCTATCGTAATCATATCCTCACCAAAAAGTCGACTAAGCAAAAACGCGCTTTGCGTGTTGGTTGCAGTACGTTGAAGCAATGTGATGCGCGTCTGGCTGAGCGTATGTTGCATGGTAGTTAAGAGGAGAATGAATAATGCCAAGAGTTAAACGTGGTGTGACAGCGAAAGCTCGTCATAAAAAAATCTTAGATCAAGCAAAAGGCTATTACGGTGCGCGTAGTAGAGTTTATCGGGTAGCAAAACAAGCGGTGATTAAGGCGGGGCAATATGCTTATCGCGATCGTCGTCAAAAGAAACGTCAGTTCCGTGCCTTATGGATTACCCGTATTAATGCCCAAGCTAGAGAATGTGGTCTTTCGTACAGCCGTTTAATTGATGGTCTAAAAAAAGCCTCAATTGAACTTGATCGTAAAGTGCTTGCTGATATGGCAGTGCACGATAAAAATGCGTTTGCTGCAATTGCTGAGCTGGCTAAAAACGCACTTGCATCATAAGAGAAAGAAAATTTTAAAGGGGGCGTTAGCCTCCTTTTTACTTGGTGTAGCAGATACATAATATGTAGTTCTCCCGGCCAACTAGTCTCTTAGAAATGAACTAGATTAGTGCATAGGGTTGGTTTATTCACACAGGATTTAAGCCTGACGTTATTTTTCTTACACGTAGGTTCCATCATGCAAGATATAATTACTTTACAGCAACAGGCCATTAGCGCAGTAGAAAAATCACAAACTATGGGTGAGTTAGAATCTATTCGTGTTGATTATCTAGGTAAAAAAGGTAAGTTGACTGAAATTTTGAAAAATTTGGTTCATTTGCCCGCTGTGGAAAAACCAAAGATGGGTCAGTTGGTTAACCAGATAAAGCGTGAAATCAGTGATGCAATCGAAAAAAAATCGATTCAACTAAAAGAAGCCTATTTAGAAAAAAAATTGGCTAGTGAGCAAATAGATGTAACTTTAGCTGGTCGAGATAGCTATTTTGGATCGATACACCCAATCACTCAGGTTAAAAAACGTATTAATGATTATTTTAGTCGGTTGGGCTTTGATATTGTTTCCGGCCCTGAAATTGAGACCGAATTTTATAATTTTGAAACTTTAAATATTCCCTCTCATCATCCTGCACGAGCGATGCATGATACCTTTTATTTTGGTGATGGCCGCTTATTGCGCACACATACTTCGCCTGTGCAAATTCGTGCCATGCAACAAGGGGTTCCTCCGTACCGATTAATTGCACCAGGTAGAGTCTATCGGTGTGATTCTGACCTAACACATACGCCAATGTTTCATCAAGTAGAAGGTTTAATGATAGATAAAGATGTAACGATGGCCGGTTTAAAAGGTTTATTGGATGATTTTTTTGCTCAATTTTTTGGGCGTCAATTAGCGATACGGTTCCGTCCGTCTTATTTCCCTTTTACTGAACCTTCTGCTGAAGTCGATATTGAATGTACTCAATGCAATGGAAGTGGATGCCGATCTTGTAAATTTACAGGATGGCTGGAAGTTATGGGATGTGGCATGGTCCATCCAAACGTATTACAAGCTGTTAACGTGTCTCCAGATGAATATCAGGGATGGGCTTTTGGAATGGGTATTGATCGGTTGGCGATGCTATATTTCGGTATTGATGATCTTCGCATGATGTTTGAGAATGACTTAACTTTTTTGCGACAATTTTAAGTTCAGTGTTAATAATACCAACTGCCGTGACTGATAAAGCTAAGCTGCTTAGTCATTTAATATGATTGTATTCGGATCTAAATCGCTGATGAATGCAGCTGCAGGGTAAGGAGTAGTAATGAAACTAAGTGAATTATGGCTGAGAGAATGGGTAAATCCTCCTGTATCAAGCCAGGAATTGGCCAGGCAGTTAACCATGGCTGGCCTTGAAGTAGATAGCGTCAACCCAGTAGCAGGCGAATTTAACCAGGTTATTGTTGCTATGGTGCTAGAAACAACGCGACATCCGCAGGCTGACAAACTTACTTTGTGTAAGGTAGCTATTGGGCATGATAAGGTCTTTAAAGTCGTGTGTGGTGCTGCTAATGTGAGGCAAGGATTAAAAGTTGCATTGGCACTACCTGGTGCGATATTGCCTGGGGACTTTATCATTCAAGAGACTATGTTGCGTGGCCAATTATCACAGGGCATGTTATGTTCTGCTGCTGAGTTAGGCATAGAGGATAGTTCTGAAGGGATTATAGAGCTCAGTGATGATGCCCCATTAGGTGCCAATCTAAGGGATTATTTAAACTTAGACGATCAAGTTTTTGACATTGACTTAACTCCAAACCGAGCAGATTGTTTTAGCGTCTTAGGCATTGCCAGAGAAGTAGCTGCATTGAATAAAATATCGTTGCCGGTTTTGCCAAGTAAAATAATATCACCTCAAGGTCATGAAACGATCACTATTAACATCGATGCTATAAACGCTTGCCCATATTATTGTGGTCGAGTGATTCGCGGTATAAATCCTGATGCCATCACACCATTATGGCTAAAGGAACGTTTAAGGCGTGGCGGGATAAGACCTATACATCCTGTTGTTGATATCACCAATTATGTAATGCTTGAATTAGGTCAACCTATGCATGCTTTTGATCGAAGCAAGATTGATGGTGCAGCGATCAATGTTCGTTACAGTTATCCACGTGAACGGTTACGTTTGCTTGATGGTCAGGATCTAGAGCTACAGGATCCTGTGTTGATTATTGCTGATGCTAGCAAACCATTAGCTCTTGCTGGCATCATGGGTGGTGAAGCCAGTGCAGTAACCAATGAGTCAGTCGACATATTTTTAGAAAGTGCTTTTTTTCATTCCCTTGCTGTTGCAGGTATAGCGCGTAAATATGGTATCTGCACGGATTCTTCACAGCGTTTTGAGCGTGGTGTCGATCCTTATTTGCCTCTGCTTGCTTTGGAGCGAGCAACTGAGCTGTTACAAAGTATTGTTGGTGGGGTCGTTAGCCCAGTTACGGTCATCAACTATCCTGATGAGCTGCCAACCAAGAGGCAAATTCAGTTCAAACCTTCACACGTAAAACAATTAACGGGTATTATAATAGCCGAGCAAGAGATGCGGTCTATTATAGAAAATTTAGGAATGGTTGTATCTCAAGAGGGGAATAGTTGGACTATTGATGTACCTAGTTATCGCTTTGACTTGAGCTGCGATGTCGATATAGTCGAAGAGGTGCTTCGTCTGTATGGTTATGACAATTTGCAAGCTAATCCAATTCAGGCCACTATCATACCCGGTAAATTAAATTCTTATGAGCAGCTAGTCGCAGATATTTCTCAGATTTTAAGCTGTCGTGGTTTCAACGAAATTATTACTTACAGCTTTATTGATCCGCAGCTACAGCAGGTTGTATATCCGCAAAAAGCTAGTTTAGAGTTGCTCAATCCAATTTCGCAAGAGCTATCACAAATGCGTGCAGGATTATGGCCAGGGTTAATTGCTGCTATGATTTATAATCTTCATCGTCAACAAACGACTATTCGTTTTTTTGAAAGTGGCGTGGTCTTTGATGTTGGTGAGCATGGTGAGCTTGCTGAAAGAGCTTGTATTGCTGGATTGCTAACGGGTACTTACGGTGAGTTTAATTGGTCAGAGAAGACAAGGACTTTTGATTTTTACGATTTGAAGGGTGATTTGCAAGCAGTATTTAGCGCGCTTGGATTAACGGATGTAACTTTCGAAGCATCATCTCATCCCGCATTACATCCCGGGCAATCAGCTCGAATGATGCGTGGCGAAAGGATGGTTGGCTGGATTGGTATGCTTCATCCTCGCCTCATGGACGTATTGGATGTTAGTGGCGAGGTGATTGTATTTGAGTTGAGTCTGGCTGCATTAGCTAGTTCATCGATAGTATCTTATCGACGAATATCAAAATATCCATTGATTCGTCGTGATCTATCATTAGTCGTCAATTGCGAGGTCACTGCCGTGCAAATAGAGGGTGTTATTCGTGAGGCGGTTGATGCTAACCTATTAAAATCATTTGATATATTTGATGTTTATTGTGGTGAATCAATTCCTCAAGGCAAGAAAAGTATTGCTGTGGCGCTTTCGTTACAAGATGACAAACGTACATTAGTCGATTCTGAGATTCATGCAATAATTAGTGCTATAATTAGAAAATTAGAGAATAATTTTGCTATTCAACTGAGGGACTAACTGTGAACGCATTGAGTAAAGCAACGATGACTGATGCCTTATGCACTAAAATTCAATTATCTAAGCCTGATGCAAAATTGCTTGTGGATGCTTTTTTTGAAGAGATACGCTTTGCTCTTGAAAGTGGTCATAATATTAAATTATCTGGATTTGGCAATTTTATTTTGCGTGATAAACCATCTAGGCCTGGTCGAAATCCCAAAACCGGTGTTGAGACGGCTGTTGCGGCTAGGCGAGTTGTAACATTTAAATCTGGCATCAAGCTAAAGACGACAATAGAACTATATGAAAAGCAATAAATCACCATATTACAAAAGGCATGTGTTTATTTGTGTAAATAAAAAAGAGCACGGCAGGACATGCTGTGCAACCTCCGCTGATGATTCATTTTTTAGCTATATGAGAAAAAAGCTTGATGACATGGGTTTGCATGGAGTAGAGCAATATCGAGTGAGTAAATCTGGTTGTCTTGGTCGATGTAATCTAGGGCCATGCTTGGTTATCTATCCCGAAGGTGTTTGGTATAGATATGACAGTTATGATGACATTGATGAAATTATTGAAAGTTATTTGATGATGAATAAACCAATACCACGTTTGTCAATCGATAAAGAGCTCTAACCCAGGGGTTTCGCATTAAAATTTAATCAATCTGTTGTAGGTTGGGCCTTGGCCTGTAGGAGCTTCACTTTTTTTTAATCATGATGAAGGCCCCAGGCTAAGGTCCTGATTTCATCT
>JBMLTO010000048.1:0-10243 GCA_049239925.1 Legionella sp.
TTTTCAACTGGTGTTTTTATAAAAAAAGGATCAATTTTCGATTGGTGTTGACACTTTCCTACTTGGCTCAACGAAAGAAAAAATAGTCTTGATGTTTTTTATTTAGAATCTAGCCCTTCGAGGAGCGTGCGTAGCACGCGCCTTGGGGCGAACGGTCCTGGGAAAACTGGCTTAAAGTCGAAATCAAACAGTTACTCAGAACTGGCAAGTATTTGCGCAACCAAGGGTCATTAACCAACTTATTGAGTGTCATGACGTAGGAAATGTATGAATGGCGAATGTCTATATAGTGGATGCATTAGATGGTCTTAAACGCCTGAAGAAGGGTTATGGTATGGTCATTATGTGTATTGGAATTGGAACTAGGATGGGGTGCTGCTGCAATTTTTGAGTTACTATAATTAATAATATCGATAATCCATTTAATAACCACATGAAGCTGATATGAAACGAAACTTGATCTTAACAATAGCTATTTTCACTATAACCGCTTTAATAGGCTACTCCGCATGGTTATATCATCGTTATCTTCCGGAGATTACTATTAAAAAAGTAGCCTTTTCAAAACTTCCGGATTGGCAAAACAGTCATATAAAACAATCGTTTGATACGTTTAAGATATCTTGTCGAACATTACTGAAGTTGGATCCTAAAAAGTTTGTCGGTAGTGCATCGATTGATCTAAAAGCTGAAGATTGGCATCCAGCATGTAAGGCAGCCTTAAGTCTTGAAAAGGAAGATAATAAAACAATTAGATATTTTTTTGAGAGTTTTTTTGCCCCGGTGACCTTTTACCAACATAAACAAATCAGAGGGTTATTTACTGGTTATTATTTACCTGAGCTAGCAGGCAGTTTAACAAAAACCGATGAATTTAACGTTCCTTTATATAGCACACCTAAGCATTTAATTACGGTCGATCTTGGACTTTTTGATCAGCAGTTAAAATTTCATCGCAAGCTAGTCGGACGTTTAGTTGGCAACAAATTGTTACCGTTTTATACCCGCCAAGAAATTAATAATGGTGCTCTTGTCAATGAGGGGCATGCTATTGCTTGGATTAAAAGTGAGGTTGATCGCCAATTTCTAGAGATTGAAGGTTCCGGGGTCATTAAACTAGGAGATGGTAGTGAAATGTATGTTGGTTATGATGCAGAGAATGGCGCGCCTTATGTATCTATTGCTAAAATTTTAATTGATATGGGTGCCATGACTGCTGATAATGCTTCGATGCAACATATCCGTCAATTTTTTAAAAGTCATCCTGAAAAAGTAGATGCAGTATTAAACCAAAATAAATCATTTGTATTTTTCGCCCCGCAGTCAGCTGCAATGGGTGCACAAGGCGTGGCATTAACGCCTGGTTATTCTCTCGCTGTTGATCGTAAATGGATACCATTAGGCGCTCCGATTTGGTTAATGACCACTATTCCCCATCGTAACTCAGGGCAGCATACTCAATTTAACCGGTTAATGATTGCTCAGGATACCGGTGGTGCTATACGAGGACCCGTGCGTGGTGATGTTTATTGGGGAGCAGGCGCTTCTGCGACCTATATTGCCGGACATATGAAAAATAATGGCTTTTATTGGCTATTACTACCCAAAGAAGCTGTTAATCATTTAAAAAATATTGGCAGCTAATACGACGTTAAAAGCTATTAATACTATGCAATATCAATGACAATGTTAACTTGCCATCGTTACTTTTTTTTCGTTTTAAAATGGTGTAAGTAGTTAGACTGCGATCATCTTCATGGGCATTACTGACTGCTAAAAAATATTGACTATCGATCGTGAGTTGAGTCATAGGTAAATTTTCTTTCTCAATCAACGGATTGATGCTATTGAGATCATCTATTCCTTTTTCCCCTCGTTGCGTGATTAGTGCATTTGTATAATCACGTGCTGAAGTATCTCCTAAGCTCATCATCAGTTTTTTAGAAGCTGTATTAATATTGATTGGCGTTATATCGGGTAGTGCTGTTAGATAGGGGAGTAGCTTATTATAAATTTGTGGTGTAACTCCTTTGACTAGACGAAATTCTGATAAGTGATGCATCGGTTGGAAGGCGGGATAGTAAGGTGGTTTTTGTGATGAATAAAAAGTTAATAGTTGATCGTCATATCTGCTATTTTGATATTTTTTTATCCATATCGATGTATTTAAAACGAGATCTTTACTAATATTATTATTAATATTGAGAGTTTTCAGCAGATTCAAAAATACACCATGGTATTTGCTATCTCGTAAATTGTTGATATTAAAACGCGATTGTAGATCATATAAACAGCCAGAAATAGCTATTGGTGAATCTTTATCTTGCAAGTTGCGTGGAAATTTCGCCACAATGCCGTTACCGAATTGCTGATGAAACTTGTTTTTTTTGTCTAGTAACTGACCCATGAACCAGAACGTAGTTTTTTGTGAAGCCTGATATAGTTTGTCACTAGTGATCGCTATTCTCGTACGATATATGTCTAAATAAATATGTCTAGTCATCGCTGTTGCAACAATTGCTATCAAAGTCATAAAAAATAGTGCTGACAACAGTGCACTACCTTGTTGAAAAAATTTATTGCAAATCACGGTAGGCGCCCTCAGCTATAGGATATAGCAAATTCATTGTTCCCCAAGCATTTAACTCAAGGGTGAATTGTATTGCTGTAGGTAAGGTTTCTTGGTTTTGATTTTGTTGGACTGCTCGCTCTCGCCACTCAGATAATAGTTGATGGTTTGCGCTAAGAAAAGCGAAATGACACTGGTTTAAGTTAGTTAATAGTGTTTTCTCAGTGTATTTAGCATGTTTAGGACTATCCAAAACGCTCCATGTTCGGCGCTTCAAAGATTTACCGTCACATAGGAACGCAACGCGTTGCAAAGTACTGCGTTGAATTTTCCCTTGTGGATTATCGATACCAGTCCGAGTGAATTCAACATAGTTATTATGACCAATAAATGCCGATAATTGTTGATGTTTTTCAACGATAATTGTCCGAATAGTTGCCTGCAATAGATCGCGTTCAATCAAGCTTAATGCAAATCGCAAGCTGTTGATGCGATAGCTTTTTTGTGACAAATGCTTACGAATATCAAAAGCACGTTTAAACGATGATGATGTTATCGTGGCAAGTATACTAAATACCAATAATGCCACTAAGATTTCTATTAACGTGTATCCTTTTTTCAAGTGTTTATCCATGACTGAACCTGTAAGCAGTGAGGCTATCACTAAATGGACCATGATGGTTTTTACTGATTGTTATTGTGATTTTTTGCAGGTAGTGTCCTGGTAGTTGGGCTACGGTTGCTCGCCAATACCAATCTTCATTAAGCATATGAGTGACTTGATTGATCGTTTGTCCTGGTGAAATAGGAAGCAAATTGAGTTGAATCATGATAATTGCTTGTTTAGCTACTAAATGACCGATGGTTTTATCTTGTATTTGTTGACTATGAACAATAGTTTGTCCCAGTGCTTTTATTAATGCAGTAAACGCTAGGGCAATGATGAGCAGCGCTAGTAATACTTCAATCAGTGTAAAACCATCTTTTTTCATCATGATGAGTTTTTGGGAAGCAATGAAATAGTACCATCAGATTGAGATATTATTTTAACAATCTCATGATCATCTCTATCTGTTATGCGGATTGCAAAGTCATTCACCCCTCCGCTTTGATCGATGATAATCGGAGGGGTATTTGCTACAGTTGTTTGGCTTTCAAGACTTATTCGTGTTGCTGTAGGAAAGAATTGTTTTTGAAAAGCAGCGTTTTTATTCAGGACAACCCAGTTAGCTGTATTTGGTTGGTAGCTAATGATTCGGTAGCCATTATTAAACAATTGTATTCCATAGGTAGCACTCTCAAGGACCGCTAGCTGTTGGGTAAATTGCAGGTGGTTGACAAACTCTTCTGCGGCGATCATTGCTTGTCTGTTTGTGCCAAAATCATTAAAAGCTAGCAAAGCAAAGCCAGTGGTCATACTGATGATTAATACTACCACTAAAATTTCAATCAATGTAAAGCCACATTTTGTATATGGCTTAATGGACATTCCAATTACCAATTTCGGCATTTGTTCCGGTACCACCTGATTGACCATCTGCGCCAAGGGTAAAGATATCAATTTCGCTATGCTCTCCAGGATTTAAGTATAGATAATCTCTGTCCCATGGATCTTTAGGTAATGATTTTAAGTAGGGTTTCCAATCACGCGGAATCGGATTGGATGTTGGTTTTTCTACAAGTGCCAGCAAGCCTTGATCAGTTGTTGGGTAATGACCATTGTCTAATTTATATAAATCAAGTGCATTTTCAATGGTTAATACATCCTGTTTAGCTTTTACAGCGCGAGCTTCATCTGGCCTTGTGAGAATTCTAGGCACAACAATTGATGCTAAAATACCTAAAATTACTACCACTACCATTATTTCAATTAATGAGAATCCACGTGGCTTAGTCATTCTGACTCCGATAGTTAGTTTCAAACGATAAGTTGTTCCATAGAGAAAATCGGTAACAGTGTTGCTAGTACGATAAATAAAATAATAGCCCCCATCAGTAAAATTACCAATGGCTCCAGTAATGTAAGTACGTTGTCAATAACTCGTTTTACATCATTTTCAAGGAGGAGCGCTGCACGTTCCATCATTATGGATAGTTGACCACTTCTTTCTCCGTTTGCAATTAAATGTACTGCCATCGCACTAAGAAAATGGGTATCTTTTAATGCTTGATTAATACTCGTGCCTTCTCTAACACGGGTAGCAGCTAGATTGAAGGCATGTCGTATAGGTAAATTAGAGACTAAATTTGCCGCAACACGCATAGTCTCTAAAATATTTACGCCAGAACTGAATAATATACTGAAAGTATAAATATATCTTGATACATTGATTGAACGATTAAGGTAAGAAATAAGCGGTAGACAAAGTATCAATCGATGACTCATAGCAAGGATCCGCTTGTTTTGTAAACTTTTCTTCATAATGACGATTAAAATAGTTAAATTTAAACAAATATAAATGCCATAATTTTTGCTGAATGTGCTCAGGGAGATTAATATGATGGTCATGGTTGGCAATGATTGGCCACTACTGGTGAACACATCTATAATTTTAGGCACTACAAATGTTAGTAAAAAACCGATAATAGCGATTGATACAACGGCCATAATGCTGGGATAAATTAGCGCTTGTTGAATTTTTTGCTTGGTGTTTTGTTGACGTTCAATGTATTCAGCTAATTTATCTAAAATAATATCTAGGTGTCCTGTTTGCTCTCCTGCTGCAACTGTTGCACAATATAATTCTGAAAAAGCATGGGGATATTCAGACATTGCTTGCGCCAATCCATATCCTTCTAATACTTTTATTCGAATTGCTATGATCAGTTGGCGAGAGGTTGCTTCGTTAGTTTGCTCAGCTATGCTGGATAGTGATTCATCCACAGGAATTCCCGCTGCTAGTAAGGTAGCTAATTGACGAGTAAATAATGATAAGTCGGTGAGGGTTAGTTTTTTATGTCCGCTAAACACTGCTTTTTTTTTTAATGGATCAAGTTGGGTTGGAACTAGTTCTTGCTCACGTAATAATTGTCGCGCATGTCGTTCAGAATCAGCTTCAATAAGCCCTTTAACTGTCGCCCCATTTTTTTTTAGGGCTTGATATTGGTAGGCACTCATATCAGATTCTCCACGACTTTACTCGATTGCACGGTATCAGGTCTTCACTTCTTATAATCCTGCGGTAAAGTTTAATCGATTAGGCGAATAATGTCACTTAAGCAATACTGGCTAAAGTGTACAGTCACGTATATATATAGTCACGGGGTCACGAAGAACACAGCTCTACTCTATAAATAAGAATAACATGGATTAAGGTGTTTTAGAGTACAGATGCAATTGCCTGTTTAAATCGATGAACAATTTACCAAAATGCCAGATACTGATAAACTATTCAATTCGCAATCATCGCAATAAGATGCATGGGAAAATAATTCATAGGTATTTGTTTAATAGTCAAGGTTTACTTGGATGGACGCACTAACAAACATAGGTTTGCTTCATATTGTCTATGCTCTGTGTCTTTTGGGTATTGGATTTTTTTGTGCAAAACAGTTTAGTTTATTTGTATTGAAGGCTGCTAGTAGACTTTTTTCGCGTCATCAAGTCATGGTGATTCAGCGTCTAGCTTTTTATGGATTATTTTTAGTATTTTTTTTATCAGCGTTACATGAAGTAGGGCTGGAGCTTACCGTACTGCTCGGCGCAGCTGGTATTTTTACCGTAGCATTAAGTTTCGCATCTCAAACAGCTGCCTCTAATTTTATTAGTGGTCTCTTCCTACTTTTCGAACATCCATTTAAGTTGGGTGATGTTATTGTCATAAAAGATGTTCAAGGAACCGTTGAAGCCATCGATTTGTTGTCAACCAAGATTAAAACAGCAGATAACACATTAGTTCGCATTCCTAATGAAATTATCATGAAATCAGAAGTCATTAATGCAAGCTATTTTGAAATTAAGAAACTAAGTATTCAATTAAATATTGATCATCGTCAGTCTTTCGGGTTAGTTAAATTAATATTGCTTGATATTGTTACAAAAGCTACCGATGTCTTAACTGAACCTCCTCCTCGGGTGATTATTAGTAATTTACATGTAGATAGTATGCAACTAAGTTTAGAGTTATGGACTAAAACGAGCTTATCATCATCAGTAGAAGAAATGCTATTAGTAGCGATTAAGCTAAGGTTTGATAAAGAGAATATACTGTTACGATAGCGATGATATCTATCCTCAATGGGTTTCCAATGATTTGATTAGTGCGCCTAAAAAGCGAGTTGCCTCACCGCCAGTAACCGCTCGGTGATCAAAACTAAGTGACAAGGGTAAAAATTGATGTTGCTCAATCTGACCAGCCTGATTGATGGCTACATTCGAATAAATTTTACCTACAGCTATGATCGCAACCATCGGTGGAACGACTATCGGTGTAGCAAAACGACCAGCAAATTTGCCAAAATTAGATAAAGTTATTGTTCCTCCTTGCAGTTCTTCTGGTGGAAGATTTCTGTTGTTGAGATTAGCTTTAAATAATTCAATTTTTTGTCTTAAACTCTGCTGATCATGACACTGAGCATTATGAATAACCGGTACAAATAAACCTTCATCACTATCCATAGCTATACCAAGATGCACTTCATCAAAACATTTGCGAGCGTTACATTGACCATCAAACCAAGCATTTAGTGCCGGCTCTTGTGAGCACGCATCAATAATTGCTTGAATAAGTCTAGTAGTAATATCTGTTTTTGCTGGCCAAGATTGAATATTTACTTCATCAAAAATGCTAACGGGAACTACATGATGATGCGAATGAATCATGGTATTACACATAGCCCTGCGCACGCCGGTCAACGGTTGGTAATCATTTAAAATTTTTTTTATTTTACTTGCTTCAATTTCAACATCAGCACGACTAATGATGCCGTGCTGGCTGGTAAGGGTTATTTTATTTAAATCAATCTGTAATTTTTTTGCTAATATGCGGGCAGCTGGAGTGGCTCTAACTCGTTGTACAGCAGTATGATTACTCAGACCTATTGTAAAATGATCGTCGCTCACTTGCTTGGATTCTTCTAGTTGACCAACTACAGTACCGTTATCACGGTTTTGGGGTGTTGTTTGATGTTCGTCAGCAAATATGATTAACGGGTTTCCTGTTTTGATTATATCGCCAACTTGACCGTAAAGTTTGACGATTTTTCCTGCTTGCGGTGAAGGTATATCTACTAATGCTTTCGCTGTTTCCATTGAAACCAACGGTTGCTCAAGCTTAACAGTATCACCTTCTTTGATGAACCATTCATGAATTTCAGCATCAGGTAATCCTTCGCCTAAATCAGGTAAATTAAATATATTCATGGGCACTCCATTAGGCAGGTAATGCTGTCTTTGATTCGAGAAATACTGGGTATATAGTATTTTTCTAGTTGAAAATAGGGCATAACGACATCATATCCTGCTACTCGTTGAACTGGGGCAATTAAATCAGCCATGCTATTCTCCATGATTTGAGCCGATATTTCAGCTCCCACACCACAAGTCTTTGCACCTTCGTGAATAATTACGCAACGCCCCGTTTTAGCGACAGATGCCAAAATAGTTTCAATATCTAACGGCTTGATAGATGCAACATCAATAACTTCAGCATCAACCCCCTCGTGACTGAGCAATTGTGCTACTTGCAGCGTTTCATGAACGCAGGCTCCCCAGGTGACCAATGTAATATCTGATCCAGATCGTAGTGTGAAGCATTGACCAAGAGGAAGCGCTTGACCATCATCTGCTACAGGCTGCTTAACCAGACGATAAATACGTTTTGGCTCAAGAAAAATAACGGGATCTGGATTACGGATAGCAGCTAGCAACAATCCATAAGCTCGTTTAGGCGAAGAGGGGATCACGACTTGTAAACCAGGAATGTGAGCGAATAATGCTTCTGTGCTTTCTGAATGATGCTCAGGAGCGCGAATGCCACCGCCAAACGGTGCACGAAATACTAACGGGCAGTGTAGCCTTCCTCGGGTCCTATTACGCATTCTTGCTGCATGACTAATGATTTGATTCATAGCAGGGTATATAAATCCCATAAATTGAAACTCAGCCACAGGCTTTAGCCCTTGCAGTGACATGCCAATAGCTAAGCCGGCGATCATTGATTCTGCCAAGGGTGTATCAAATACTCTGCGTTCACCAAAGCGTTTCTGTAAATGATTCGTTGCTCTAAAAACGCCGCCATTTTTACCAACATCTTCGCCAAAAACTAAAACATTTTCATCATGTTCTAGTTCATAGGCTAATGCTTGGTTGATAGCATCTAATAGCGTTAGCTCAGTCATCGCCAAGATCCTCCAATGCAATCATGCGTTGCTCAATTAACGAATCAGGAATCGTCTGATAATGATAATCAAAAATACTATTTATTGTTTGAGCTGGACGAGTTAGATAGCGATCAACTTCATCCTGAATTTCTTGATTGCAGTTTCTGATTAGGCTTTCATCGAGTTGTTCATTCCAAATGTTTTGTTGAATTAGATATTTTTTGAAACGATTAATAGGTTCGTTGATTTTGGCTTGCTCTACTTCATGCTGAGGTTGATAACGACTAGCATCATCAGCAGTTGTATGATCTGATAATCGGTAGGTTAACGCTTCAATTAGGGTCGGCCCTTGACCCAAACGAGCTTTATGTATGGCTTTACTAATTACCTCATAGGTTGCCAAAATATCATTGCCATCTACTTGTACACCATCAAATCCAGCAGCGATCGCTTTTTGAGCTATACTTTTGCAACGGGTTTGTTTACTCAGGGGAACCGAAATAGCCCATTGATTATTATTCACAACAAATACTAGAGGTAAATTCCATACACCGGCAATGTTTAATGCCTCGTAGAAATCTCCCTCTGATGTCCCTCCTTCGCCGATGGAGACCAGTGCTACTCGTGGTTGCTTTTTATAATTGAAGGCATGCGCTATTCCTGCTGCATGTAAGCACTGCGAGGCTATTGGCACACAAATAGGCAAATCTTCTGCATTATTGCTAAACTGATTACCACGTTCATCGCCTCCCCAATAGGCAAGAATTTCAGATGGTTTAACACCGCGTTGAAATTGAGCAGCATTATCGCGATAGTATGGAATAAACACATCCTGCTTTTGCATAGCATATCCTATCGCGGTAGCTATGGCTTCTTGACCGTGCGTTGGTGCATAAGTACCAATTTTACCGGTGCGTTGCAAAACGATTGCTTTTTTATCAAACAGCCTAGCATGCACCATCGTTCGGTATAAATGAAGTAGTATCTCTGTATTTTTAGCAAATTCTGGTAATGAGGAACTTAAATTGCCATGATTGTCTAATATTTGAGTATAAGATATTTCAAAACGGGCAACTATAGTGGACAATGTTTATCTCCTTCATCCAACAGTTAATTAGCCTAACATTACAAACGCCATAGGATACTCATAATTTGTAATAAAAACCAGCAAGTTAATTTTTAGTCAGCGTTGGATCCTGATGAATGATGATCTTTCGAGAATTGTTGTTACTAGATTAAAGATTAAGATGGGGGCAGGATAGGGAAGAACTCTAGGGAATTAAAACTTCACGGCTGTCGCATTAAAATTTAATCAATCTGTTGTAGGTTGGGCCAAGGCCCTGAAGTATCTTC
>JBMLTO010000049.1:0-24734 GCA_049239925.1 Legionella sp.
GCGAGCAATGCACAAAGTATAAGAAAGCATCTACGAGCCCCTATTCCACGAAAACTCATACGGGTTTAGGCCTGGAAGAGGCTGCCACGACGCGATCGAAGCACTGCATGGACACCTGAGCACCCATGAGGTAGAGACAATATTAGATGTTGATTTGTCCAACTATTTTGGGAGCATACCGCAGGAAACCGCGGTAGAAATTATTAAGAAAAAGATCAGCGATCCCAGAATACTGCGGTACTTGATTCGGAGGTTTAAATCAGGTCTGTTAGTCGACGTAGTCAGCGCAGATCGTTCAGCTGGGAGCAGTTTCAAAAGTATCTGGACTCGATTAAATTCCCCCCAGGCGAAAATTTACCACAAGCTCTTCTAAAACATAAGCTAACTGTGAATGTATTTATCTTGAGCCCGGTGCCTTAATAGGGCACGCCGGGTTCTAACGAGGGGGCTGCGAACAACTCACGAAGAACGCAGCTCTACTCTATAATTGTATAAGATTTTTAAAAAATTTCATCCATTGGGCCTTTGAGGACCAACGATTCAATGGTTGATCAATAGAATTCCAACATCCGAATTCTATGGGTAGGTATCGCCAAGGGCAGCCAAAACGGATGCGATATAGGATTGCCTCAACCCTCATGCGAAGATTAAACTTGTCATCTATTTGATGTTGTAGCATGATCTCCTTCAGTTTAGATCACAGCTCATTACTAGAGCATCAGTCTAGCGATTGCAAACTCGTTTTATACTTGATATTAGAATTGTTATATGATGAGTTTGCTATGATTAATCAACAGATTAGGGCAATGAATCAGGTTCATCTTTAACTTGGTCATTTCCTCGATGCCGCGAACAAGTCGGCATGTAGGCGGGAGGATGAGTTGTCAACACGCCCGAGTATTTTTTCTATTATGCACGGGAGATTGGTTAATGAAGCGATTATATAAAGTTCTGATTTTGGTTGTTATGTTTGCTTTATGTTCCTTTTCTTATGCGCAGCAATCGATTATTGGTCATTGGTTGATTGTTGATGATAAAACTGGACAACGACGAGCTATCGTTCATTTGGATGTTAATCATGGTAGGTTAACAGGGACTATCGTTGAAGTCTTTGCCCAAATTGGAGACACTGGTCTATGCTCAAAATGTCCAGAACAGTTTAAAAATAAGCCAATCAAAGGGCTACAGTTTGTTTGGGGGCTCAAAGATAGCGGCAATGGTAGATGGGGTGGTGGACAAATTTTGGATGCAAAGTCTGGAAAAATTTATCGTGTTAACATGACGGTAAAGGGTGATAAACTTTATGTTCGTGGGTATATAGGATTATCGCTGTTGGGGAGAACCCAAATTTGGAATCGTCATGGCTGAGTTATCAAGTAAAAAAAAGAATATTGATATCCTAAAGCGTCCACCGCATTCTGCAGAAGCAGAACAAGCGATAATCGGTGGCTTGATGCTTGAAAATCAGGCATGGGATAAAGTTTGTACTAAATTATGTGATAGTGACTTTTATCGTACTGAACATCGCATGCTATATCGTGCAATTTCTATTCTAGCCAGTAAGAATCAACCATTTGACGTGGTGACATTATTAGACGCATTGAAGTCTACTAACCAATTGGATGAAGCAGGCGGAGAAGTCTATTTATTTGAGTTAGCAAATAATACCCCTAGTGTTGCCAATGTCGCTGCTTATGCTGATATTGTTAGGGAAAAATCAGTCCAACGTCAATTAATTAGTGTCGCTTCAGACATTGCTGATTCTGCTTACAATCCCGATGGGAGGGAAGTCTCCGAGTTATTAGATCTTGCTGAAAGTAGAGTATTTGCAATCGCTGAACAAACAGCGGCTGAGGGTGGACCAGAAATGATTAAATCAGTTTTGGTTAGAGCTGTCGAAAAGATTGATTTACTTTATCACAGTGGTGATGCCATCACGGGCCTGCCAACGGGTCTTACTGATCTTGATAATATGACGTCTGGATTACAGTCTTCGGATTTAATTATTGTTGCTGGTCGTCCGTCGATGGGTAAAACTACATTGGCCATGAACATGGCTGAGCATGCTGCGATTACTGGTAAACCTGTTCTCGTCTTTTCAATGGAAATGCCGGCGGATTCATTAGCAATGCGGATGATGTCATCATTAGGTCGGATTGATCAACACAAGGTTCGTACTGGAAAATTAGATGATGATGATTGGCCGAGGGTGACCTCTGCTGTGCATATGCTCTCGGAGGCTTCTTTATTTATTGACGATACGCCAGCACTGAGTCCTTCTGAAATGAGGGCGAGGGCGAGACGTTTAATGAAAGAACATGGGCAGTTGGGACTCATTGTTGTTGACTATTTGCAATTAATGAAAGTGCCTGGTTTTAAAGCGGAAAATCGTACAGCCGAAATTTCTGAGATATCGCGAAGTTTAAAGTCGTTGGCAAAAGAGTTACACGTGCCGGTTATTGCTTTATCGCAATTAAACCGTAGTCTTGAGCAACGCCATGATAAACGGCCAGTGATGTCAGATTTGCGGGAGTCTGGGGCAATTGAACAAGATGCTGATTTAATTTGTTTTATTTATCGTGATGAGGTTTATTCTGAAGATAGTCCCGATAAGGGTATTGCAGAAATTATCATTGCTAAGCAACGTAACGGTCCAATTGGTAAGGTGCGTGTAGCATTTTTAGGGAAGTATACTCGTTTTGAAGACTTAGCTTTCAATGGTTACCAGGGGACTGATTAATTGACTAGGCCTACGTTTGCGCATATTGATACAAATGCTTTGTTACATAATCTTCAACGTATCAAGTGTTTAGCTCCGCAAAAAAAAATTATAGCGATGGTAAAGGCCAATGCTTATGGATGTGGTTTATCATCAGTGTTGCCGGTTATTGATGGCCATGTTGATGCTTTTGGCGTTGCATCGCTCGAAGAAGCAATCATTATTCGCCGTTTGGGTAGTCGTAGTGAATGTATTCTTTTCCAAGGCGTGTTTTCTGCTGAAGAATTAGATTTGGTAGCAAGTTTAAACTTACAATGTGTCATTCATCATGCTGAGCAGTTGCAATGGTTGTTGCGTCGCGCCTTGCCACATAAAATAAAGGTATGGCTAAAGGTTAATACAGGTATGCATCGTTTAGGTTTTCAACCAAACGAAGTATATGATATTAGCACTACTCTGCAAAATTGTTCTTGGATTAATGATGAAATAGGAATAATGACTCACTTGGCTTGTGCAGATGAACCTAGTCATATCAAGAATCAACAGCAATTAGCACAGTTTACAGCGTTGAAATTGCCTGCAGGTAATTTTATACGTAGCATTGCTAATTCAGCGGCAATTCTAGCCATACCTGATAGTCATGCTGATATCGTTCGGCCTGGTATTATGTTGTATGGTGTGTCTCCATTTCCTGAAAAGATCGGTCGTGATTTGGGTTTAATACCAGTGATGCGTTTTGTTTCTGCTATCAGCGCTATCCATCATTATCCAGCCGGTAGTGAAATCGGTTATGGTGCTAGATGGAGTAGTGATAAGCCGATAGTGATTGGTGTAGTAGCGGTTGGCTATGGCGATGGTTATCCGCGTCATATAACTTCGGACACTACTGTTTGGGTGAATGGTTATTACGCGCCAATTGTTGGACGAGTCTCTATGGATATGATGACTATTAATCTGACTCATTGTCCCGGTGTCGTTGTAGGAGATATAGTCGAGCTATGGGGGCAGCATATTCCTGTCGAAAGGATTGCCCAAGCAGCGGGTACAATTGCTTATGAGTTAATATGCCAGGTATCGCCAAGAGCTCGCAATCATCCATTGGTATTTTAATTGAAATGCCGATAATCTAAGATTTAAGTTTTATTAAAATTGTTGGTTTGTTACATTTAAACGAGATCTATCAGACAGGCCGCGCTCATGAACTGGATAATTTTGAGTCATAGTGCTAAAATTTAAAAAAAGTAATCAACTAAATTAGGTGAATGAGATGAAAAAAATTCTAGTGGCAACGTTATCTGTGTCATTTCTGTTGGGTGGATGTGCACCAATGAATAATGAAGGATTAGGAACCTTATCCGGCGGTGTTGTTGGTGGTTTGCTAGGTAGCCAATTTGGTGGCGGATCGGGTAAGTTTGCTGCGACTGCTGGTGGGGCTTTGATTGGTGCGTTTTTAGGTGGTCGGATAGGCCAGTATATGGATAAACAAGATAGACTAGAAATGCAACGAGCGCTAGAAACTGCACCAGTAGGACACGCAGTCGCTTGGCAAAATCCAGATAATGGAAACCGCTACAGTGTTAAACCTACTCGTACTTATTATGCCAATCAGCAACCTTGCAGGGAATATGTGACTCATGCAACTATTGGTGGCAAGGTCCAAGAAATTTATGGCAAAGCTTGCCGCCAGGGAGATGGGTCTTGGCGAGTGCTCAGTTAGTAGTAGGTAGATGGCTTTTTTAAGGCTAAGTAGCTTATTTCCACAGGGCGGTGAGGCTCTTATTCAATCGCCTCAGGATATAAGCTACTAAAAGCATGATTGCAAGGATTAGCCGAGTGGGTATAGCTTTAAGAATTGACTAAATTCACATTCGTTTGAATGACATCCGGGTATACTAATTGCTTGGTCATTTATATGGATACTAACAAAATATTGCCCAGTCTCTGTTTCGTAAAGAGAAAAATTTAAATCTGTTGCATAATCTGGTGTTGTACTTAATGGTACATGCAGCGCACTCATCAGCGCAAGAATGGTCGAGTCATGTGCTGATATTACAATCAATTTCCTGACAGTTTTCTTTTCTACGGCTTGTTTCAGGTAGTTAGTAAGATATCGTAACGGTGATGATCCAACTAGATCACCAATTTCATTCGGTTTAAAAAGTAAGGCGTGTATTCTATGTCCTGCGGTAATTATTTTTTTTGCTTCATTATTGGATAATTGCGCAGGTAGTTCAATATCATGTGATAAATAAGTTGTTAGTATGTCAGCTAACCCTATGACATAAGTGATATCTTTTATCGCATATCCAGTTTGCTCACTCCATCGCTTTAAGTTAGGTTCTAATTCTGTCGTCAATTTTTTCCATTCATGATCATTGGAAATATATTTTTCTAATATAGTTCTAATTTGATGGGTACTAAGATTAATGTAAAAGATATTATCTTGTTCAATAGGTACACTATGAACAGGTACGGGTTGAAAACGGGCTGGTAACGCAGGAACCAAATCAGGTAACTGAGCGCCAGTACCTAATGGATAAAGACCAAGCAGCAGAGATTGTGCACTCATAATTGTTCGGTCATAACCAGTAGAGCGGACATAAATATCATTCATGTGATAATGTTTAGGTAATAATTGATTATCTAAACGATAACGCTTATCTAATCGTAAACCTAATTCATATTCTTGCTGCATTCCTCGTGCGGTCAGTTGACCCAAACCTTCCGCCCAGACATGCTTCCTTTTAGGTAGTTCTTGTAATGAGGTTCTATCGCCATGACGTACAATATCAATTGCAAAAATAAGTTTCTGACTACGGGAAAAGCAATCATGATAGGAAAATAAAGTGCATAGTAAAATTAAATTAATTTTAGTTATTGTTTTTAACAAGGGACCGCTCGCGAATCATTGACTATGATGAATAGATAATTAGTATAAGGGAATTAATAATTGCTGCAAGTTTTATCTCATCATTTCTTGTCTTGGTCACCAGCAAGCTTGATCATAAGGAATAGGTTGCTAATTTATAAGAATATTTTTATGATTTGTTATTGATATTCGCCTCATGGCTTTCTATTGGGTGTGGCCGATGGTTTCGACTTACCAGAAGGCAATATCATCTGGGTCATTAGAGGGGATACCAGATAGCTCTCAGAAGGACAGAGTATTGAGACACAAGACCAAAAATCAAGGATCTCAAGACGTTTGGCTAAACTGACGCAGTCAGCAAAAGACATTCACTGGGGGGGGCTGCGAACAACTAACGAAGGACGTAGCTCTACTCTATAGATTTGCATGATTTTCAAAATGTGCGCAATGCTTAACAATCGATTGAATACAGTTCGCTTGATTATCACTAGGTGATAGTTAACGTTGGGTAGGTTTATCTCAGTATAGGCTAGATGAAGTGAATCTCTAACTTGGAGGAACTAATAGTTTGAAATTAACAGCCTACATTCGGTTAATGCGACTGGATAAGCCGATTGGAATTATATTGCTCTGGTTGCCTACAGCATGTGGATTGTGGTTAGCAAACCATGGGGTGCCGCCCGTGTTACTAGTCACCTATTTTTTACTCGGTACTATTAGCATGCGCGCTGCGGGTTGTGTGATTAATGATATTGCCGATCGACATATAGATAAGCATGTGCAACGTACATTTGCTCGCCCACTAACCAGTGGTCAGTTAAGCTTAATGGGTGCATTTATTGCATTGTTTCTACTATTGTTAGTTGCACTAACTATAGCAATACAATTGCCAAAACTATGTTTTTATTACGCATTTATTGGATTTTTGATCACTATCATTTATCCTTTTTGTAAAAGATTCACACACTCACCGCAGTTGGTTTTAGGCATTGCATTTTCGATGGGAATACCTATGGCTTATGCGGCTTGTGGTGCCGCGCCCGATCAAGCAATGGTTATTTTGCTATTACTAAATTTTTTTTGGACAGTTGCTTATGACACGATGTATGCAATGGTTGACCGTGATGATGATTTGCAGATTGGGGTTAAGTCGACGGCAGTTTTATTGGGAAATTTTGATAGGATGGCGATTGGTATTTTGTTGAGTTGTTGTCATGCGTTATGGTTATACTTAGGATGGTTGCTAAATTTTCCCATCATTTTTTATGGGTGTTGGCTGCTAGCAATATTGGTGCTATTAAAGCAACAGCAATTGGTGAATACACGACATTCGCTAGCATGTTTCAAGGCATTTCAACTAAGCATGTATTATGGATTAGTGATGTGGTTTGCGGTTATAGTAGGATTTTTAATTAGATAGTTGTTTGCGCGCTATCAAGTTATCCAGGAGGGTACTGGCTCCAATTCGAAACCAATGTTTGTTTACACTACGTTGTTCAATTAATTCAGCTAAATTAATCAATTGACCAGCCTGTTTTATAGTTGTAATCCCGCCTGATAGTTTGATTCCGCAGTCGATATTATGTTGGCAAATTGCTTTTAGTAGTGTAAATGCGACCGGCAATGTTGCGCCGGGTTTGATTGTGCCAGTTGAAGTTTTTAAAAAATCACAACCGGTATTAATGATTGCGCTGCTAGCTTCGTATACAGTCGATAGCGATGGATAAACGCCTGTTTCCAGGATAACTTTGCACGTAATATTTGCATTTTTGCAATTCTGAACTATTTGAGAGCAGCATGATAGTGCATATGATTGTTGATTATCAAGATAGGCTTGATAAGGAAAAACATAGTCCAGTTCATCAATATGTTTATCGGCGATCAAGGTATCCAAAGTAGCTAATACTTGTTGATGATCATCACTCCCGTGAGGAAAATTAAGAACGGTTGCTTTGCTGATGGTTAATTCAGCTGGGATACAGCTTAAATGTTGAGGGTAAATACAAATCGCTGCTACTTGCTCACGAATAGCTGTTGTTGCCATCTGTATCATTTGATTGCAAGTAGCTTGTTTATTCAATAACGTCAGATCGAGTACGTCTATGATCTTGCGATGCAAGGGTTCTCCGTAACAATCACTGTCACTTAACTGAGCTAGTAGGTTGTCATAGTCTTGTCCAAGCTTCATTGCAATTGTTTAACAGTTTCTTTGATAAGTATAGTTAGATTTTTGGATGCCATAGATGCCATCATTACTACTTCATCATGATTGTGACTGCTGGTTGCAAGACCAGTGGCATAGTTAGTAATAGTTGCTATGACTGCAACTTTCATACCGGAATGGTGAGCGACTAATACTTCAGGAACTGTAGACATGCCAACGGCATCTGCACCCCAAAGACGGAAAGCTCTAATTTCTGCTGCGGTTTCATAGTTGGGTCCGAGCACAGATAGATAAACCCCTTGATGTAATTTGATATGGTGTTCAGCTGCAATATGAAGTAAGTTTTCACGCATGCCTTGATCGTAGGCTTTGTCCAAAGGAAGAAAGCGAGGACCAAAATCATCATCATTAGGGCCAATCAGCGGATTACTGGGCTGTAAATTGATATGATCGGTCACTAACATTAATTCGCCAGGTCCTACGTCTGCACGCAGGGAACCAGATGCATTCGTGGCGATAAAATATTCACATCCTAGTAATTTTAGTGTTCGAATATAGGTTTTAACAGTTTGGTAATTGTCTAAGCCCTCATAGGTATGAGCTCTCCCTTGTAAGCAGACGACATCTACCCCAAAAAGTTGTCCAAGCACTAAGTTACCACTATGACCCAAAACTGTTACCTGAGGAAATCCAGCTAATTCACGAAAACTAATGGATCTAATATTATCCAGTTCGCGAGCGAAATCTCCTAAACCTGAACCTAAAACTATGCCGATTTTAGGTTTAAAATTAGGTGACAATTGTTGAATATAAGCGGCTGCTAAATGAGCGTTTGTAGAACGAGGCATGATTTTTTTATCCAGGATTAATTGTTTTGCAAGTTAATGAGTAAAGACAAATAGAATGTGCGTCATATTTTTCATGCATCATAAGATATTTAATTATTACAAACAACAGTTGATAGTTGAAATTAATTAGAACAATAGATTTAAGGTATACCTATCTCGACTTGAGTCATTTTTCCCAGGACCGTTCGCCCTGAGGAGAGAGTGGCTCAACCGACGTAGTCAGCGCAGATCGTTCACCTGGGAGCAGTTTCAAAAGTATCTGGACTCGATTAAATTCCCCCAGGCGAAAATTTACCACAAGCTCATCTAAAACATAAGCTAACTGTGAATGTATTTATCTTGAGCCCGGTGCCTTAATAGGGCACGCCGGGTTCTAACGAGGGGGCTGCGAACAACTCACGAAGAACGCAGCTCTACTCTATAAACCTATGAATTTGTTACCATCCATCAAGCCAAGTTTTTTATAAGCAGTGTTACTGTCGAGCACATAAGAATGGAAAAGTGATTTATAATTTAAACTGGTAGCAAGATCAATGGCACGATAGCCAGTATAATATCTAATTTTAATCCAGAAGAGCTGCAAAGCTCTTTTATCAAATCGATGAGCACAGTCGATGCTAAATGCAATGATTAATTTAATGGCAGTTCTAGCGGCCTATACTATTGAGACGTGAAATCTGTCTGCCTTTAAATTGCTCGAGAAACAACAACTGGTCATTCGTTATCAAATTAAAAATCGCCAACTGGATTTTTTAAAAGGGCATTTTGAACATACATAGCCAACTTGCAGTCAAAAATCGATCGATAAATGACTATCTAGTCAAGCTCAAACCGTCACTATTTGATTTTTCTAAGCTCATCGCCTGTTTTCTATCGACTGAAAATAATCTTGGATAATTAACGATATGATTTTCTTGCAAAGATTGTTCAGGTCTGGGGTTGGTTCTCATTGCTTGATAATTATTATTGGTAGCGGGTTGTTCATTGTTAATGTCATTAGCTGCTGCTTGTTTCCAATAGTAAAGGGCTAGGACTGTCAAAAGGTTACCAACAATAGTCGAGAGCATGAACATTTCATAGTTTAATAGTGGATTAGCAAATGCGATTGTCGTCGTTAGAGCGGTAATCAAGCTTATGATGTTTAGCGTTATCGCATAGCGCAAATAAACGGTTTGTCGCTGATCATTTAATGGCAAATCACCTAATGGGGGGGTATTCATTTTATGATATTCGCCAATAAGCCAGATAGTATTGCTGGCGAGAGAAAGCCATACTGCATATAGAATCATCGATGGAAAAAAGAGACCGATAACTGACGCTACTGTACCTAATAATGAGGCCAGTTGAAATTGATTATTTATTGTTGCGAAGCCATACCAAGCATTAGCATTTCTTGTTTGATTGGAGTTAATAACTGTAGTGAAAAACCATAAAATATAGCCAACTAAATAAAATATTAGCGAACATGTACTGACTAAAGAAGTTATTACTCGTATAGGAATGAGGCGCAGTTTTGACAGCAAAAATCCTGTAAAAAAAAACTTGCCGCTTAACTGGTCTAATATCATATTTTTCGATTGCACGATGCAAGCCCTTTTGAGTTAATATTATTCTTATTGCAAATAAATTTCGATTCAAACCTAATCTAATTTGCTTGTCGAGTATGCAAGTTCAACGGGTAATCTTATTGCAGTATAGTGAAGATATACCCCAAACATCGGTGATCCCGACTTTGATTTTCCCTACACAGTGTTGCCCATCTATTATTATGAAGTGCGACAAAGAAATACAGGGCATAAGAGCGTTAACAACGGAGATTTTAGCAGTTTTGGCGGCATTTGCATCTGAATTCTCACGACCAACTTGGAAAAATATTCAGGTCCTGTTGATAGCGTGATAGGATCCCATGATCGGCGGTGTATTAATCGTATGTTAGGTATCATGGGATTGGCATCCATAGGTAATTTTTGCAAGTACCACCGTGTTTTAAGCGGGGCTGAGTAGGATGGTTTGGCGCTAGCTAAAATATTGCTTGATTTACTGATTAAGTGATTCGCTAAGTCATGGCTAATTTTGGTAAGTTTATTTGCACTGATAGTCCACCAGCAGGACTATTTTTGGCTACAATTTCACCATCATGCATTTTAACGGCGCGGTAAGCAATAGCTAAACCAAGACCATATCCCCCCGTGCTTTTTACACGTGAGCTATCGACGCGATAAAACGGTCTAAATATTTCAGTGAGTTGTTCTTCTGGGATACCTGGACCTTCATCACTAATATCAATCAGTACGTTTTGATGATCAGCATAGCTTAGCTGAATAGTTACGCGACCATGCTTCGTTGAGTAGCGTAGAGCGTTTCGCAAAATATTTTCAATGGCCCGATGTATTAATCGTTCATCAATCAGCAGCTCGCAGGAGTCAATGATATGAAGCGTTATTCTAGAGTAGGTACCGGTATACTCATAATTGGCATCGTTAATAATTCTATTCAGCAAATTAGGAAGATTGACTAAGGATTTACTTAAGATGCTGGTCGATTTGTCTAATCTAGCAAATTCTAGAATTTCTCCAATCAAATCATTTAAACGCATACACTCCATTTCCATGCGCTCAAATTCAATATTGGCTAAGTTATTACTTTGTTTACGACCCAGTTCAATAGCAATTTGTAATCTTGCTAATGGTGAGCGCAGTTCGTGTGAAATATCTCTTAGCAAGCGTTCTTTAGATAGGACCAGCGATTCTAGTTGTGCTGCCATACTATCAAATTCTTTGCTGAGCTCGGCAATCTCATCTTTTTTATGGCCAAGAAATCGACCTACTCGTGTGCCAAATTCTCCGGTCGCAATCGAGCGAGCTGCAATGCGTAATGAGCGTAAAGGCCTTGTAACGTAAAGCGAAAGCATATAGCAAATCAAGCCACTGATAACTATTGCAATGATCAATCGTATGGTTAAACCAGCCCATGGAATTTGAATAAAATGTGCTAGTGGTTTTTCACTGACAGCAGCAAGACGATAAGCTGTTCCTGATGTTGATAAAATTTCATGACTGATAATTAAATTTCCTGATTTTAAAATTCCTTCATCAAGCTGATGGTCCACTAAGTGCATACCTATTAACTTGACTGCTTGAGGTGGGCTATCACTACCAATCACTTCACCTTTACTGGTTAGGAGGTACAACGCCATGTGTCGCTGTATTCCTGTTTGTGCCAACCATTTTTGTAGTGCTTTGTGTTGTCCTGCCTCAAATGTGGCAACTGCAGCATTGGCATAACTATCCATGAATACTTGTTCACGGGCAGGAATTGAGGAGGTTTGAGCGATTTCACTAGTTACCCAGGCGGTAGTAATAATAATTAGAATTGTCGCTAACCAAAAGGAGATAAAAATTTTCCAATACAAACTACGCATTAAATAAATATCCAAACCCTCTGATTGTTTTAATTAATTCTTCACCACATTGATTATTACCCAGCTTATTTCTCAAGTTGCTAATATGTACATCGATGCTGCGGTCATATGCGGTATATTTACGGCCTAAAGCATATTGTGTTAATTCCTCTTTAGAAAATGCTTGCCCAGGAGATTTCATGAGCATTTCTAAGATATTAAATTCAGCGTTGGTGAGTTCTAAGGGATCATCGGCTATGGTCACGATACGCTTGGCGCAATCGATGTGGATATCTTGATATTCTATGGTTGGTCTAGATGCTGGAACTTTTTTTGTTCGTCTTAAAATGGCACGAAGCCTTGCCAATAGTTCACGAGGGTTACAGGGTTTGGCTAAGTAGTCATCTGCACCAATTTCGAGACCAACAATTCGATCGATATCGTCTCCGCGCGCTGTTAACATCAATATGGGAGTATCAAAATGTTCTCGAATGGCTTTTAAAACTTCAAAACCATTCAGTGTCGGTAGCATGACGTCAAGAATAATAGCATCAAAGGTTATGTTGAGTGCCATTTTTATCGCATGTTGACCTTCGTGGACAGCAGTTACAACAAAGCCTTCAGGTTCTAGATATTCTTGTAAGAGGGTGGTTAGTTCAATATCATCATCAACCACTAGAACGCTATTCTTCATGAATGGATGATCTCTTGGCTGCGGTGATCAAAACACTCAAGCAACTTGATTCTCCGAGCATCAGAATTAATGATTCTAAACTCAAATTGTTCGATAGTAATAGTCTCACCTCTTTTCGGTAAATATCCAAAATTAGTCATGACTATTCCACCGATCGTATCATACGAGATATCACTAAAGTTAGCATGCAACTGCTCATTGAATTCTGCAATGGGTGTGTGTGCTTTAATAATGTAGCGTGCATCACCGTGAGCTTTGATGTACGCTTCTTCATCGATATCAAATTCATCTTCAATATCACCAATGATTTGCTCGATGATATCTTCTAATGTTACGAATCCGGCAACTGCGCCATATTCATCGACAACAATCGCCATATGGTTGCGATTACTACGGAACTCTCGCAGCAGTGAATCTAAGCGTTTACTCTCCGGAACAAAAGTAGCCTGCCTAACAATATTCATAAGGTTAAAATGTTCTGGCTGTTGGTCTTGAAATCGTAACAGATCTTTAGCATGCAAAATGCCAACTATTTCATCGCTATTGTCACTTGCTACAGGGAAGCGAGAGTGACCTGTTTTAGTCACTATATCGATGATATGATGAAGACTTGCTTTTTGGGGGATAAAGGCCATCTGTTTTTTAGGTAGCATGATGTCCCGTACTTTCATTTGCGAAAAAAGAATGACCCCCTCAAGCATGGCAAGCGTTTCAGCGTCGATGAGAGCACGTAGTTGTGCATCACGTAACAGCGTAACGAGCTCGTCTTTACTTTGTGGACCTGTTTGTAAGAACTGTTTTAGGCGATGAAGCCAATTATCTTGGTCATGTTTAATCAATCTTACATTCCTCTGCATGATTTTTATAAGGGTTTTCAAAACCATATTGCATCAGTTGTTTAATTTCCTGTGCTTGCATTTCAACGGATTCGTCTTCAGTAAGATGATCATATCCCAGTAAATGTAGCACTCCGTGAATGATAATATGGGCTGAATGGGCGATTAATGAGATGTTTAATTGTATGCTTTCATGTTCAAGTACCTTCGGACAGACAATGAGGTCACCCAGTAGAGGCAGTTCCAGTTGAACAGTGGGAGGAATCTTCGCTGGAAAAGCAAGGACGTTTGTAGGCTTATTTACTTTACGGTAAGTATTATTTAATTCAGCAATATCGTTTTCACTAACAAACCTGAGCGTCATTTCTCCCATTGGGAGATGTGATTGCAGCACATTGATGATCCATTGCTTGAGAATTTCATCACTAACCACGATAGTCTCTGCACAAGCATGTTGTATATCAATATGATAGTTCACTGATTATCCTCCATATGTTCGTAGCAATTGATGATGCATGATACCAACGGATGGCGAACGACTTCGCGACTAGTGAAGGTATGTATTGCTATCTCATCAACATGGCTGAGCAACTGAACTGCATGGCCTAAACCGGAGTCAATATTTTTAGGCAAATCGATTTGGGTCATATCGCCAGTTACTACTGTTTTTGATCCAAATCCTATACGAGTTAGGAACATTTTCATCTGCATAATCGTGGTATTTTGAGCTTCATCAAGAATAATGAAGGCCTCATTGAGTGTTCTGCCGCGCATGAATGCTAATGGCAAAACTTCGATGACATCAGATTGAATAAGCTTTTGCGTCTCTTTAAATCCAATCATTTCGTATAAAGCGTCATAGATGGGACGTAAATAGGGTAATACCTTTTCTACCAAATCACCAGGTAAGAATCCTAACTTTTCACCTGCTTCAACTGCTGGACGAACAAAAACCAGTTTGTGGACATGCCCCTTTTCAAAATATTCAATAGCTTTAGCAACAGCAAGGTAGGTTTTTCCCGTACCTGCGGGTCCAACTGCAAAGCATAAATCGTTAGTATCAATGCTGTTAAGGTATTCATGTTGTTTGCTATTGCGTGCAGATATGCTTTTTCGTCCTAGTTTTATTGGATTATTCATAACGTAACGATATGCCTCATCGTGTAAATAATTCTCTATAGTTAGTCTTGTAATCGGTTTATTTGCTAGCGTATGAAGTTTGGTTAATAATTCTTTGGCTTTAATCGTATCACTTGATGTTTGACCCAGAATTGTAATTTGATCTTGACCTAACTGTATAGAAACATTTAATTTTTTTTCTATTAACGTGATATTTTGATGCAAAGTACCACATAAATTTGCTAGCTCATGACCACTAAAATAAGGGTTTGTCAGTATAGATGTAAACAAGCGACTCTCAATTTTATAGTTTGAACAACAGAGAAACATTCTTTAGAATAGAGCATGCGACGAATATTGTGCAAGCAAAAAATCTTATTGTGTAATTCAGAACAGGATTGACTACCATTTTAGATTTAAAATCTACCTAAGCGATAACTGTTAATCGTAAACTGCTTTTTGCTCAGTATTCAAGTATAATTTACCGTACCTTACGATAAATTAGTTTTTGCTTTCGGTTTTGTCATGATAGATTTGCATTGTCATAGTTTTTATTCAGATGGAGAATTAAGTCCATCTGAGCTGCTTGTGAAGGCTTCTGCAGCCGGATTAAAACTGTTTGCCTTGACTGATCATGACACTATATCTGGCTTAGCTGAGCTGCAACAGGCGGCACAATTGTGTGATATAACCATTATTAATGGTGTTGAACTGAGTGTTCGCTGGAAGAAGAACGATATTCATATCATTGGTTTGAATATATCTGTTTGCCACGAAGGTCTTGCTCAACTATTAGACCAACAAACGCAAAACCGAGTTATCAGGGCGCGATTGATAGGAGAGCGATTCGCAACAGTAGGTATTGCGAAGGCTTATGAGAAGGCATCCTTGATTGCTGGCCATGAACGGGTTGGGCGGGTTCATTATGCGCAACTATTAATTCAAGAAGGTTATGTAGCCGATATGAAAAGTGCTTTTAAGCGTTATTTAGGGCGTGGACGGCCTGCGTATATCCCTACACCTTGGGTTGATATGGAAGAAGCTGTCATACAGATTGTATCAGCAGGAGGCGATGCAGTTATTGCACACCCATTTAAGTATTCATTAACACGTTCCAAACTCATTGATCTAATAAAGGCATTCAAAAATGCAGGAGGCAGAGGGATTGAAATCATTTCTGGCATGATGACTAACCAAGAGATTAGTGAATTAGTTCGGTTAAGTACATCTTTCGATTTATTAGCGTCAACAGGTTCAGATTTTCATGGTGATGGAGTGTCGCGGGTGCGATTAGGCCAACAACAATCATTACCGCCAAACTGCAAGCCCATTTGGCATCAATGGACTATTTAATAGAGGACTTTATGGCCCAGTTTTTTGCGATTCATCCTGACAATCCGCAAGCACGATTACTACGCAAAGCGGCAACAATTATTCAAGAGGGTGGAGTCATTATTTATCCGACTGACTCTGGTTATGCCTTAGGTTGTGCCTTGGGTAATAAGTCAGCCTTTGAAAGAATAAGGCAATTGCGTCAATTTGAAAAAAATCATAGCCTAACGTTGATCTGTCGAGATTTATCGCAATTAGGCACCTATGCTAAGGTTAATAATTCTATTTTTCGCTTATTAAAAGCATTTACTCCTGGCGCTTATACATTTATCTTAAACGCTACTAGTGAGGTTCCCAGATTGATGCTTCATCCTAAAAGAAAAACGTTAGGTTTGAGAGTACCAGAACATACAATTACCTTGTCTTTATTGGAATGCTTAGATAGCCCATTAATGAGTACAACCCTTGTACTCCCTGGTGCCGTAGCTCCATTAACTCAGCCTGAAGCGATTAAAGATTTGGTTGGTAACAAAGTGGATTTATTCATTGATGGCGGAGATTGTTGCCAGGAGCCGACCACTATTGTTGATTTAACTGGTGATTTTCCAATTGTTTTGCGCGAAGGCAAAGGTGATCCTGGGCCTTTTCGTTAGGATATATTCAATCACGTAGCCTATTTAACGTTAGATTCGGTAGAAAATAATTAGATTACGATACATTTGAGGTTTCGATGTCAACATTTAGCATGAATAAACGGGTAGTTTCTGGTATGCGAGCAAGCGGCCATTTACATCTGGGTCATTATCATGGTGTTCTTAAAAATTGGCTAAAATTACAGCATCAATACGATTGCTTTTTTTTTGTTGCGGACTGGCATGGATTGACAACTAATTATGAGGCCCCTGGTCTGATTGAAAAATATATCTGGGAAATGGTCATCGATTGGTTAGCTTGTGGTCTGAATCCTAGTCTTTCACGCTTATTTATTCAATCATGGGTTCCTGAGCATGCAGAGCTACACTTATTATTATCTATGATCACTCCTTTGGGTTGGTTGGAGCGAGTGCCTACCTATAAAGAACAACAATTAAAATTGCATGAGAAAGATTTATCAACGTATGGTTTTTTGGGATATCCCTTGTTACAAAGTGCGGATGTCTTATTGTATAAGGCTGACTTTGTGCCAGTTGGCGAAGATCAAGCGCCTCATATAGAACTTGTGCGTGAAGTGGCTAGGCGTTTTAATTATCTTTATGGCCGTGAACCTAATTTTGAAATACTCGTTAATGAAGCCATAAAAAAAATGGGTAAGAAAAACAGTAAATTATACAGTGAGTTGCGAAAATCATTTCAGCAAAATGGTTGTCATGAGTCATTAAATACTGCACGTGCATTGCTAGCCAGTCAATCAAATTTATCCCTGGGAGATAAAGAACGTTTAGACGGTTACCTTGACGGTTCTGGTAAAATAATTTTATCCGAACCGCAAATGTTACTCACTGAACATGCCAAAATGCCGGGTATTGATGGGCAAAAAATGTCTAAGTCATACTCTAATACAATTATGTTACGCGAAGAACCCCAACAAGTTGAAAAAAAAATATTAACAATGCCAACTGATCCAGCGCGAATTAAAAGAACTGATCCTGGCAATCCAGAACATTGTCCTGTATGGCAATTTCATAATATATATTCTGATCATGAGGTCAAAAAATGGGTGCAAGCCGGTTGTCGTAGTGCCACTATTGGTTGTGTTGATTGTAAAAGACCTTTGATTGACTCAATTAATTGTGAATTACAACCCATACAAGTCGCTATTAAAGATTATGAAAGTGATTTGGGTTTGGTCAAGCAAATTATTGCGGAAGGTAGTGAGCAAGCAAGAGATGAGGCCAATAAAACATTAACGGATGTCCGTGAGGCTATGGGCTTGGATTATTAGCCATGGTAGATATGGTAGACGAGGTGTTACCTAAACCAATAATAGCGATTGTTGCAGGAACTCCGATTACTGATTTACCTGATGATTTATTTATTCCTCCTGACGCGTTGGAAATTTTATTGGATTCATTTAGTGGGCCACTCGATTTGTTGTTGTACTTAATACGTCGCCAAAATATTGATATTTTAAATATACCGATACTGCTCATTACTCAACAGTATATGCAGTATATTCAATTCATAGAAGAACAACGGTTGGAGATTGCTGCTGATTACTTAGTCATGGCAGCATTGCTTGCAGAGATTAAATCAAAGATGCTGCTGCCGATTAACCAGGATCATTCGATCATCGATGATGAAGACGATCCACGCATGGCGCTAGTAAGACGGTTACAACTCTATGAGGTGTTTAAAGAGGCAGCACAATTAATCGATCAGCTTCCTCGGCACGAACGAGAGTCATTTGTAGTACAGTTATCAGGCGATAATCACCATCATCAAATAGTCACTAGACCACACCCTCATGTAGACTTATGTTCATTGAGCGTTGCAATGGCGGCTATCATGCGGCGTGAACATCATGTTGCTCATCATCAAATTGTTAGAGAAGCATTATCGGTACGTGAGCGGATGAACATTATTTTGCAACGGCTTGATAATCATCACTTCATCGAGTTTACTACGCTATTCCCTCGTCAAGAAGGGCGGATGGGATTAGTGGTAAGCTTACTCGCTATTCTTGAACTATGCAGACAATCCTTGCTAATGATTATTCAGACAGAAAATTTTTCTCCTATTCGCCTCAAAGGATGTTCTAGTGGATGAATTAAAGCTGAAAAAAATTTTAGAAGCTGTGCTAATGACTAGCGAGTCCCCGTTATCGATAGAAAGGCTACAGCAATTATTTGACGACGATGAGATACCGACAAAACAACAGTTATTATCTGCGCTTAATCAACTTACAGTTGATTACCAGCAAAGAGCAATTGAATTGAAGGAATTAGCCAGTGGTTATAGCCTACAAACGCGTGCGGAGTATGGTCAATGGGTAGCGCGGCTATCTAGTGAAAAACCGGTAAAATATTCAAGCGCTATTTTGGAAACATTGGCGATCATTGCTTATCGGCAACCGGTAACTCGTGCAGATATTGAAAACATTCGTGGTGTTACTGTAAGTACGCTCATGATTAGAACATTACTTGAGCGAGAATGGATTCGTGTTGCTGGATATCGCGATGTACCAGGGAAACCTGCAGTGTACGTTACAACCAAGTTATTTCTTGATTATTTTAATTTAAAAAGTCTTAATGAGTTACCGGCAATTTCTGCTGTAACAACAACTGAAAGTGAAAATATATGAGTAGTGAACGATTACAGAAAATTCTCAGCCAAGCAGGCCTTGGTTCACGGCGTGAGATGGAGCGGTGGATAGAAAGTGGTTATGTGTATTTGAATGGTTGCCAAGCAAAAATAGGTGATCTAGCGACTAGTGCTGATAAAATAATGGTAAAGGGTAAACTATTAGTTAATCCACTCGAGAAAACTCAGCAGACTCGAATTTTACTTTATCACAAGCCGGTTGGTGAGATATCTAGCCGATACGATCCAAAACATTCCAATACGGTGTTTGATCGTATTCCAACCTTAAAAAATGGTCGTTGGGTACAAGTTGGACGTCTTGATATTAATACATCAGGTTTATTGTTATTCACTAATAATGGCGACTTAGCTAATCGTCTTATGCATCCCAAATATCAAATCGAACGAGAATACGCGGTTCGTGTTCATGGTCGAGTCAGTCCAGATATGCTGTTGAGCTTAAAAAAAGGAGTTGTCCTCGATGATGGCATCGCTAAGTTTTTACGGGTAGACTTTCGTGGTGGTGAGGGAGCAAATAGTTGGTACCATGTTGTTCTTAGCGAAGGTCGTAATCGGGAAGTGCGTAGATTATGGGAGTCACAGGGAGTGGAGGTCAGTCGTTTGATTCGAATACGGTATGGTCAATTAACAATGCCTCGTTCCCTTGCTCGTGGAGACTATATGGAGCTTTCGCCTCAAGCAGTACTCACTTTTCTTGCACAACTGGGGGTATAATGATCGTCACGATTAGTTGTTTATTGGTATTGAAGCGAGATTACTTATGAAAAGAAAACGCCAGCGTCTATCAACAACTCCTGTTGAGGCATATATTGAAAAATTTAGCCATGATGCTCGCGGTCTTGCCAGGATTGCAGGCAAAACAACCTTTATTCAAGGTGCGTTACCGAATGAAACAGTGCTGGTCGAATATACCCGCCAAAAAAATGACTACGATGAAGGTCAATTGATACGTGTGATTAATCAGTCTCCCCATCGAGTATCCCCCAAATGTCCTCATTATACTTCTTGTGGTGGTTGCTCTTTGCAGCACCTCGATCCAACGGTTCAAATTCATGTAAAACAGCAGATACTAATAGATCTTCTAACCAAAATCGCACGCTGTACACCACAGCATATTTTACCTCCCGTTGTCGGCGATTATTGGAATTATCGCAATAAAGCAAGGTTGAGTGTTCGTTATGTAGAAAAAAAACAATCCACACTAGTGGGCTTTCGCGAACAAAATAATCCACGATTTATTGCCGATATAACTAGATGCTCGATACTTCATGAACAGGTTGATACACACATTACAGCTTTACGCCAATTGGTTGATAGCTTAGATGAGCCACGTAATATCGCACAAATTGAAGTTGCAGCAGGTGATCAGGAGGTTGCATTAATTTTTCGTAATCTGACGGCTATTAGTACGGACGATCAGCAACGCCTGCGTGAGTTTGCCGATCAATATAATTTTTTTATCTATTTACAGCCTGCTGGCCCAGATAGTGTTTATTTATTTTACCCGCAAGATAGGGGTAATCTGTTGAGTTATGCGTTGCCTGAGTATGGTATTAATCTTCACTTCAAACCCACTGATTTTACTCAAGTCAATGCCTCACTGAATCGCCAAATGGTCACTTTAGCTTTGCATTTATTGGCGCTAGAACCAGAAGATGTCGTTTTAGACCTTTATTGTGGCTTAGGAAATTTTTCTTTACCGATGGCTAAAAATTGTAAATGGGTAATCGGTGTTGAGGGTAGTGAGGCGATGGTCCAACGCGCAGCTATGAATGCCAAACTAAATGATATCAGTAATACCGATTTTTATTGTGCCAATTTAGATGATGAAAATTCGATTTCTTTGTTTGAAAAATACCAATTTGATAAAGTCTTGCTTGATCCTCCACGGACGGGAGCATTAACAATCGTTAAAAAAATTCACCTGATTGCCCCCAAATTAATAGTTTATGTATCGTGTAATCCTGCAACACTAGCACGCGATACCGATATATTGGTTCACCAACAGGGCTATCAGTTGGTTTCTGTAGGTGTGATGGATATGTTTCCTCATACTGCACATGTAGAGTCGATTGCCTTGTTTGTAAAAGGATAGCTATTATGGTGAAGGTCAAAGTAGATACGCCATTACTTGCCGATGGTAGTATTGATGTTGAGCAATGGATTAAACAAGTTGGCCATAAAGGGTACTCTAAACACCTTGAATTCATACGAAATGCTTGTACGCTTAGCCAATTAGCTGGTCTTGAGCATGCCACTGAAACGGGTCTCTCTTGTTTACAACAAGGCCTTGTAATGGCTGATATGCTTGCAGATCTGGCTGTCGATTATGAAACCTTAGTAGCGGCTATTATTTATGAATCTGTCCATTTTGCAGAATTATCCTTTGACGATATTGCAGAGCAGTTAGGCGCTAACATTGCACGTCTAGTCAGGGGCGTTGAAAAAATGAATGCGATATCTAATTTGCAAAACCTTAATCGATATCCGCAAAGTCGACATCAACTTGATAATATACGTAAGATGTTGCTGGCCATGGCTGATGATGTGCGCTTAGTACTGATTAAGCTTGCCGAACGGCTTTGTGTTCTTCGCTCAGTTGATCATATGCCGGCTGGCATGCGGCAATCGATTGCCACAGAGGCGATGGAAATTTATGCGCCGCTAGCTAATCGTTTAGGGATAGGCAGTATCAAATGGGAAATGGAAGATTTAGCTTTTCGACACCTCTATCCTGATGATTACAAGTCTATCGCTAAGGGATTGAAAGAAAAGCGTGTTGAAAGAGATTATTTCGTTAAGTTAATTATCAATCAACTGAGTCACGCGATTCAAGCTTTGGGAATTAATAAGTACGATGTACATGGTCGTTCTAAACATATCCATAGTATTTACCGCAAAATGGTTCGCAAGAATGTTTCCTTAGATGAGATTCATGATGCTACGGCTGTTCGTATTTTAGTTGAAACAGAATCGCAATGTTATGAAGTACTCAGTTTAGTTCATTCTTTGTGGCTACAAATAGTGGCTGAATTTGATGATTATATTGCTAACCCTAAGGCTAACGGTTACCGATCATTACATACTGCAGTGCAAAGCCCCGATGGTCGAATATTTGAAGTACAGATACGTACGTTTGATATGCATGCACAGGCTGAAATGGGAGTTGCTGCGCATTGGAAATATAAAGAAGGTGTTGTATTACCAAAAGAAAGTCATGAACGTAAAATTGAATGGTTACGTGAAGTATTAGCTTGGCACCGTGAAATGGCTGCCAGCCATGGTGTATTGGACTCCGTAGATACTGAATTTTTTGAAGATCGCGTGTATGTTTTTACTCCTAATGGTGACGTGCTTGATTTACCGCAAGGAGTTACCCCCCTTGATTTTGCTTATCATGTTCATAGTGAGGTTGGTCATCGATGCCGTGGTGCTAAAATCAATGGTCATATTGTGCCGTTGACCTACGCATTAAAAACTGGTGACAAAGTAGAAATTTTAACCGCTAAACAGGCAAAACCTTCTCGTGACTGGATCAATCCACATTATAATTTTTTAAAAACATCTCGCGCTAAAGCCAAAGTATTGCATTGGTTTAAAATGCAAGATTTCGACAAAAACAAAATAGAAGGTCGCGATCTCTTAGATAAAGAGTTGAAGGTATTAGGAATCAAAAATGAGCAATTACAACCGATTGCTAATGATTTAACTTTTAAAAATCTAGATGATTTATATGCAGCAATAGGGCGTGGTGATATCAAGCTTGGTCAAATTTTAAATCGAGTTATTCCTTTACATTCTGTTGACAAGACAGTTAAGAATTTGGTGAAGGTGCCATCCAAACCGATTGTTTCAAACAATGATTTATCGGTTGAAGGCGTTGGTAATTTGCTTACTCATATGGCTCGTTGTTGTAAGCCTGTTCCAGGCGATCAGGTCATTGGTTACATTACCTTGGGGCGTGGAGTCACTGTACATAGACAGGATTGCTTGAATATTTTACAGGCTAGTGAAAGGCATCGGCAACGATTGTTACAAGTCAATTGGGGATATGCTACCCATGAAAGTTATTTAGTTGATATAGTTATTAAAGGATTTGATAGAACAGGTTTGTTGCGTGATATCACTAACGTGCTTGCAAATGAGAAAGCTAATGTTCGTTCGTTGCGTACACAGGCTAATAGGCAGGATAATATCAGCTATACATCGTTATCCATAGAAATCGATGGTTTAAGTAGTCTGTCTCGTTTATTAGCGAAATTAAGCCAGATCCCTAACGTATTTGAGGCCAGGCGGCAGTTATAACGAGTCTAGGCAGTGATAGCTAGGCAACGGCTCTGAATTTTTTCTAGACAAGATTCATGATTAGATCGTGTCTAAAAAGTTAGGATGGCTGTTTAGAAAAGGATCGCAAGGACTACACGACGGTGTTCGCTAAGGAGTAAATTAAAAGTCCTGCTTGCTGCACCAATATCCATAGTTTCAATACCTATTTGCAATTGGTTAATTGCTTGTAATATCTGCAGGGGTAATTGTTTGCCTAACAGGCTATGGCCAATAATTATAATGTCAGGATGGCATTGTAAAATAGGTTGTAATTGATCCATATTCAATGCTTCAATTACATTCGCCTTCCATGGATGTATAATAGTGTCACGACTGACAATTAAATTATCATGATATCGTTGGTTGTTAATTTTAACGTCTTGTCGGTTATAGGATTGTATAGCATGCTGTTCAGGTTTTTCTAGATGGATTTGCATAATATTTACTTGAAATTAGTTTAGATTGGAGTTAAGGGACTAGGCATTTTATCAATCCCTTCTCTGTGCCGTTTCAGTATATCATAGACTGCACTTTCGACAAAAAACGCTCTAAAAGTTGTCAGGTTTTCGTATGATTTTTGTAGCTGGAGCTTAGGGCGTGTTGACAATTCATTCACCCGCCTACGTCTATCGACTCATCTGTTTTTGCAAGAAAAAAAAGCAGGTGAAAAGTGAAGTATTTGCATATGTATATCTGACTATTAAGGAATAACTTATTTTATGCACTCGAGCCTTGATAATAGTCGCACTCTGTATCCTTATCGTGCCATCGGATATTAATCCATCGTAGGCGCCAGGTATTGACAGAGTAGGTTTTACCATTTTCACATCAGCTGTTTTATTGCAAGACTAGGGTGTTTATTATCCCCGGCTATTCATCAACATTATAACGCTTTTTTGTACTCAATTTTTTACTCATTACCCAAAGCAGCGAGTGAAACTGATTTACCATTTAAGCTCTCTCCTCAGACGTAAAGCCTTAAATAGACCTCTTTCGAAACCACATCACTCCAGCTCCATATTATAAATTGCAGCAATTAAATTAAATCTGACACGAGTTTCGCACTTTCTTAAAAATGGATTACAATAGGTGGCATAATTAACGGA
>JBMLTO010000050.1:0-6210 GCA_049239925.1 Legionella sp.
AATGGCAAATACCCTAAAAGATATGTCTATAGTTTAGTGGGTAATGCTATATATGCCTGCTCAACGAAGGGTACTAAACTCTATACCGATATAAGCTATAAAAATGACGATATGTTGCTATTTGGAGCCGAAACGACGGGGTTACCACATGAAATACGGGCATCATTGCAATGCATCCGCATTCCCATGCAGCCTGAAAGCCGTAGCCTCAACCTATCAAACTCAGTGGCTATCATACTTTTTGAGGCCTGGCGCCAACTTGATTTTACATAGACAGTTTCAGAGATGCCAAACAACGCAAATAATCTCCTGCTATATCTAATCCTGTTTCGCGTTGAATTTCGCGAATACAAGTTGGACTAGTCACATTAATTTCAGTGAGAAAATCGCCAATAACGTCTATTCCAACAAAATAAAGACCTTTTTCTCGCAATACAGGGCTAAGTTGTTCACAGATCCAATAATCGCGCTCAGTAAGTTGTACAACTTTTCCTAAGCCACCCGCAGCTAAATTTCCTCGCAATTCGCCAACCGCTGGTATGCGTGCTAATGCATAAGGAGCCGGCTCTCCATTAATTATAAGAATTCGCTTATCACCAACGTGAGTAATATCTGGAATATAACGTTGCGCCATAATGGTAGTGCACCCATGCTGTGTTAGGGTTTCAAGAATCACGGTTAGATTGATACCATCTTCACCAACTTGAAAAATTGAACGTCCGCCCATGCCATCCAAAGGTTTAAAAATAACATTTTTATGTTGTTGCCAAAACGCTCGTAAGTATTCGATATTCGATGAAACTAAGGTATTCGTACAACATTGAGGAAAATTCTGGATAAAAAACTTTTCATTGGCATCACGTAGGCTTTGTGGCCTGTTGGCAACCAGGACTCCATCTCGCTCAGCAAGCTCTAGGGCATAAGTTGCCACCACGTATTCCAAATTAAATGGCGGATCTTTGCGCATTAAAATAATATCAAACTCATTTAATGGCTTCATGCCAAGATGGGTTGTCTTAGCCCACTCACCTTTTGCCAATAAATAATCTGGCGATAGCTTAATTGCAGTCATATCTGCATAAGCAACACCCCCCTCACAAAACAAGTCATGTTGCGTGAAATAGCTACAAAACCAACCCATGGACTGTGCACTATCGATCATAGCAATCGTTGAATCTTTCTGGGGATATAATGCTTGTAAAGGATCCATCATAATTGCAATTTGCATGAGTGACCTCCAGGAATCTCATCAAAGAAAGTTTGCTATTCAAAGGTGTTTGACTTCTGCTGCCTCACGAGCTGCAGCTAAGGCTGCCAATCGTGCAATAACCCCATAAACATAGAACTGATTTCTATGATCCTGATCATTGAGATGATCACCAGGTTGATTAAATTGAAGATTCCCAGGGAATGGTTCGAAACGCATGCCAGGAGCGTTTAAATTTTCATCGTTACCACGCTGCTCATGCACACGGTAAAATCCGCCTACAACCTGCTCACCTATCATATAAATTACTGGTTCTGCCACAGCGCCGTTAGCCATTGAGTCAACACTGTGCACACCTTCTTGTAATATCACCTTACTCACTCGTTGGCCTCCTTTACTGGCGGCCATTCGCGTGCGTTGTTTGCGATTTAAGGTTAATAACTCCGCTGCATCATGAATCATCATAACACTCATGCCATAAGTGCCATTATCAGCTTTAATCGCTAAATATGGTTTTGCCTCTATACCATAGAAGCGATATTTTGCTCTAATCACGGCCAATAATTTATCCGCGTAGTGAGCAAGCTGCTCCACCCCCTGCTGAATCATAAAATTAATACCATCTTGAGCGCTAAAAAGAGGAGCAATTAACCATGGATCGATGCCTATTAGCTGTGAAAAGTCTCTAGCAACTTCGTCATAATACTTAAAATGATTAGATTTAAGGCGGTTAGACCAACCGAGATGGATACTGGGTATAATCGGTTGGTCTAGATCGCGCAATACATCGGGAATACCTGAAGACAAGTCATTATTGAGTATCAATATAGACGGATCAAATCCTTGCAAACCTACCCGATTGGCTACCCTCATTAAAGGCTCAACGATCAATTGACATCCATTTTGTAGATCAAATGCTTGTGATGCACTTAATTGAGGATCCATGCTAGCCACACGCACGTCATAGCCCGCATGGATAAAAATATCTTTGAATTTAGATAAGCTTTCTAAATAAAAATAATTACGAGTATGACTTTCTGCAATAAGAATAATTTTTTGACAACTAGGGTTGATTCGACTTAATATCGTTCGGGCTGCTGAAATCGATAACGACAACGACATGGGGTGGAGATTATTAAATCCAGCGGGGAATAGATTGGTATCGACTGGAGCTAGCTTAAAACTCGCATGACGTAAATCAACAGAGGTAGTGATAACCGCTGGCGTTTTCTGCCAGGCGGACTCAAACCAATGTTCAATACTTGATGCAAGCTCTACGATAACTTTTTCGACAGATCTTGGCACATGAGAACCAGCAGAATTCAAACATAATAAAGCCTTATCAATATCAAACAATTAAAAAATTCCTATAAAGTGAATGTGTAACTGAGTTGGTTTCGCTGATAATGATCATAACCTATATGAATTATAAGTCACTTTAAATCAATTTCACATGCAAGATAACATAAAACGCTAAATTAGAATCGAGATTTCTGAAGATAGTTCTAAATCATTCAGAAGTACCTCTCGCCTCCTTGCATACTGCTAATGATATAAAACTTATATATAGCTCTAGTTAGAGAGACAGTGCATCACCATAGCAACCATTCGCAATAATAAAATTATCATCTTAGCCAAAAACATAGTACGTGGATCATCAGTAAATTTTATCCAATTATCGAATATCTAGTTTTAAAAATGACAATAATTTAGATACAATAGATCTAAATTTTATAACCAAAACCTGCCATGAAAACAATTACAGCATCTGAACTTAAAACAAAATTAGAGAATGATGACGTTTTACTCATTGATGTACGTGAACCAGAGGAATATAACATCGAACGAATTGATGGCGCATACCTCATTCCGTTAGGTCAGATAAGTATTGAACAATTACCCACAACCAACAAACCCATCGTTATTCATTGCCACTCCGGCAAACGAAGTGCAGATGCCTGCGCTAAACTTCTCAAAGATATGCCATCATTAGATGTATCGTCCCTTGAAGGTGGCATTATTGCGTGGAGAAATGATAAGCGTTAAGAATAATAACTGATAAATCTCTATCATGGTTACCTTGTTCTCAATATTAAGGAATTAAACAGCTAGTGACTAATAAACAACAGACTCTTGCCTCGCCTGAGAATCACAGCGAATTTAGGCGTGCTTTAAAAACACGGCATGTTCAACTAATCGCTTTAGGAGGCATTATTGGTTCAGGCTATTTCTTAGGAACTGGAGCGGTAATCAACCAAGTGGGTCCAGCAGTATTTTTAGCCTACATATTGGGCGGACTAATCATTTATTTAACAATGCTATGCATGGGGGAACTTGCTGTAGCCATCCCTATTTCTGGCTCTTTTATTAACTATACAGCTGATTTTATTTCACCTGCACTGGCTTGTGGAGTTGGGTGGTCTTATTGGATCAGCTGGGTTGCTTATATTCCAGCAGAGTGTGTAGCGGGTGGTATTATTATGGAGCATTTCACCGGTATTAATGGCTATGTCTGGGCTGTTTGTTTTGGTCTACTGATCACTTATATTAATATCGCTAAAGTTGGTACTTTTGGCGAAATAGAATTTTGGTTAGCGATTATAAAAATTTTCGCTTTATTAGGTTTTGTAATTTTATCAATACTGATATTTTTTGGGTGTATCCATGGCTCCCAACCCGCCGGAATTATTGGTGGAAAATTTATACTAGAACAAGGAGGGCTTTTCCCGAATGGACACATGGCGCTGCTGACCGCTATGGTATTATTATTAGTAAACTATCAAGGCTCTGAAATTATAGGACTAGCGGCTGGAGAATCCATTGATCCTGAGCGAATGATTCCTAAAGCTGTTCGCAGCGTCACTTTTCGTATTTTATTTATATACATCATACCGGTTTTTTGTCTTGTACTCATTTATCCTTGGCAAAAAGCAGGCTTAAGCAATTCTGTCTTTGCTGAGGCATTAAATTTCTATGGTCTCACTTGGGCTGGAATAGTTACAAGCTTTGTTACCTTGACAGCCACACTATCCTGCTCTAATTCTGGCGTGTATGGTATTGTGCGCTCGTTACACGCACTTGCTCGAAAAGGTATGGCTCCAGCAAAGTTAGCAAAACTCAATCGTCATGCTGTACCACAAAACGCCGGAATAGTTACTCTAATAGCCATCTGGGTATTGCTGATTGCGGGTTATTTTTTTGGTCAATCCATGCTTTATATCGCCTTATTATTGGTCTCTGGCTTTACGGGTGCTGTTGCATGGATTTCTCTTTGCTGGGCGCAGATTAATTTTCGTAAAAAACTGTATCAGGCAGGCTATACCACAGCTGATTTACGTTATAAGACACCTGGCTCGCCTTATACAGCTTATTTAGCTATTCTCTTAATGGTTGCTTGTTTAATTTTTCTCTTCTTAAATCATGATCCTACTTATAAGCTGGCTTTTGCAATAGGATTTATTAGCCTCATTGTACCCATTATTATCTTTAAACTTTTTAAACTTGAAAAAAAACATCAAACACGTACAGCAGAAAAAGACAATATGCATTTTTGCCAAATATTTCCTAATAAAGAAGATAAAAATCTTTAAAGTAATCGATGTACTATTTATGTTTATCGCGATTGCTTTGGCATAACGCCAACTGTTCCGGATCGCTAGCGTAAGATGCGCAGGGGCTATCAGGATTCATTTGATTGTTTCGCCTAATTTCAGTGATATTTGGCGCGGAACGCTCATTGTTCACTTTTTTGCTTGATTTAACTACAGCATATGCGTTTGTCAGCAAAGCCATACTCACTACAAACATCAATAGTTTCATAAAAATTCTCCTGTATCTTCCCGCTATGCGCGCCATTATTTTAGGCGATATATAACTTCAATATAGCATATAATTGACCGATTATAAGAACCTATCGAGACATTCGATTGTTAATGATATTAGAATCGTGCTCATGATCAGTCGTAAATTCTATACCCAAAAAAGACAAGATAGTTGATACGCTGCGAATGGAGAATACTGCTAAATCGATTGGAATAGAAACGACGCTTATGACCATCAAAGGAACAATCAATACAAAACGAGAAACTGAATCTACTAAATAGTCGCCTGCTCGCTGATGCAGGTCGTTGCTTCCTGTTTCCAACGCATCTATTTTCGTCAGACATGCTTTAGTCAAAGAATATAGTGCAACAGTCATTTCAACCAATGAAGGGAATAAAATGAGTGCCATATTCAGCACTATCACTGATGTCATTGTTGATGTCATCACCCAAAAAATATTATTGAGTAACAGACTGATATGCCCAACTTCTTGAATAAAATCAACTAGTAAATAGGGTTTTAAAAAAATACTGGTAGACGAATAGTATAAAAACCGCCTGGGAATGCAATGACGCTCAACTAGAGCATTATGAATGGAAGCTGCGTAACGATTGTAACAACCTTCAGGATTCTGAGCATCTTCAGGATTTTTATCATAAAACGTCCTTGATTGCTTGCATGCTTGTAATATGGATGAACGTCTAAAAGTAGAATCTATATACATATAATAGCCATAAGAAATGCTGTGTTGATTACAATCCAGATAGATCTCGATCGATAGTAGAACATGAATAACAAATCAATTTACAGGTAAATCATTAAAAATTCAAATGATAATTAATACAAGTGAGCTTGCCGTAGATCTACATCCTTCGTTAGTTGTCCGCAGCCCCCCTCGCTAGAACCCAGCCTGCCCTATTAAGGCACCGGGCTCAAGATGAATACATTCACAACAGTCCACTTATGCTTTAGAAAAGCTTGTGGTAGTGAACTTGCAACCATTTGGTTGACACAAAGAAGCCAAATATTCCAAAAAACAATAATTAATACATTTTGAATTAATTTTTTGTATAATCCAGTTACAGTACAAGCGGAAACGCCAATGACCGTGACATGATACAAGATGATCCATCATCCTGTTTTAATGGGAATTTAAGGAATGATTGAAACACATCATGTCT
>JBMLTO010000051.1:0-11539 GCA_049239925.1 Legionella sp.
GAAGGTTAAAACGGCCATGAATCATTTTGCTATTAAACAAAAATTGCTCTTAAAAACTAATCAAATTATGTTCAATGAGCTGCAATTATTGAAGGCTGCTGCGTAAGGTGAGTTATAAAACACGCCGCGTGTTATCTTTTTTTACTTAGGCTGTCGAATAATTAAAAGAAAAATCATGTTACTATATGACTTAGATGAAATCAGGACCTTAGCCTGGGGGCCTTCATCATGATTAAAAAAAAGTGAAGATCCTACAGGCCAAGGCCCAACAATAACTACAACAGATTGATTAAATTTTAATGCGACACCCCTGGTAGATCTGCTCTGGGGCCTTGTTATCTAAATCATAAATTGTTATAATCCACAACATCTTGAGCTGTTGTGATTAAGCATGTCTGTTAATAGCAATCATGTATCATCTAGTCATCCTTCAAATCAATTCCTTCAAAAGAAAGTTACTCATTTTTCCAAAAAAATAATAGAAGTTAATCAAAACCGACAAATTCATGCGCAAGAAATAGAAAAATCCATATGGATCTACGCAATCTATGGTGTTCTTGATGGCTTAAGTTTGTCTTGCAGTATGGTGCGGTATGGTTTTGATATCTTGTATACCTCCACGACGAATATCCTTGCTTCTGATCAAATGCATGAGTGGATGCTGACATTTAATGGAATTGCAATCGTAGCTGCCCAGTCTATTATCATCATCACTTGTTCTTTGCTCGCTAATATTTATAGTTGTAGCGATAGCGAAAAATCATCTGATAGTTTGCAGAGCATGATTGATGCAAGCTGGTCTTATTGTCGTGATGCCATGAAAGGATTGAAAAATGCCTATAAAGGTACTCGAAGTGTTGTCCAAATAATTAGCTTTTTTTCAGGATTAGATCTGCGTCAAATGATTGTGCCAATTGGTGTGGTTATGGGCCTTTTTTCGATTATTAACCGTATGTTTATCCGCCAATTAAAAGAGACGCGCAAGAGTTTTATGAAAAAAAACGCTAGTTTATGTACGCAGGCGATGGAAAAAAAATCGATTGCTCAACTCGATGCTCTTGTCAGTACAATAGACGAATTGTTTGCTGGGCAACTAGTAGGGATTAGTCGGACTTCCTTATATGCAAGTGCTTATGGGGGATTTATAGATGGACTTTACCTTTTTATGGGAGTCTTAGGCGTTTCATCCTCATTAGCGCCACCTGTCGTTATACTGCTGGCTGTTCTTTCAGTAAGTTATACACTGATCTGTATGGCTACCCGCACGTTTGAAGAACAAGAATTTCAAAATAAATTAATACAGTCTCAACGAAAGCTGCAGTTATTGATTAGTGGTAAGAAAATACAGCAATACGTTGAAGAGATTTCGGAAAAAGTAATTCGGTTAGGTCTTCATCAATATGATGATATTTTAGAAAATGAACGGCGTCAATTGGTGCTAAGCTTAGAGGCGGAGACTATTCAATTTAAAAAACAGCTTGAGTTATTTAATCAATTGCCACGTATGACTAGTTTACAAGCCGCTTTATCTGGATTGCGCGATGGGTTGGTTGCTTATAGTTCTATTTCAAGCTTAGCGGTTTCTATTATCACCCTGTATAGCCTTTTCTTTACGCCTATTTCTCCTGCATTAGTGATCGCTACTGTAATAACGGGTTTTGTTTGTTTACTAATGTTTATGGCTTATGCAGTCGTTTATAACGAGATATGTCAAGAAACTGGTGAGCATCAAGTTAAAAGTGAATTAGGCAACTTATTGCAGACGCTAGAAACCATCAAAGGTAGCATAGACACTTTTGAAAAAGATAAGGTTACATTACAAGTTAAACATGTAAAAAATACCGCTCAAGCTACAATAGGCAATCTATTGCTTGAACCAGTAACGCCTTTGCTTTTCCCCGAATGGTTTGAGGTTATTCGCTCTTTCTTCTCTGGCGTTACCAAAGGACAAAAAGCGGTTGATTTCGTGTGTAATCCTCTGCAAGAAAAAGATGATGATGGACATTATCGCGACAATAAGCTTATGGTGGCTATGACGGGTATAGTCGCGGTTATATATTCTTTTAGTTTGGCCGCAAGGGCATATGTGAAAGGATTTTCTAAACTAGATATTCAAATCAAAGAAAAGGGAGAATGGTCCTCAGTTGAACAGCACGAGGATAACAATTTCTCTGTTTCTAAACAGGAAGTATCTGATAGTAACAGACAAAAACAGAATAAGGAAAATAATCAGTCTATTTCTAATCAGGGAATGGATGTTCCGACTAAGCCTCCAGAGCCGGACGGGGATAAACCATCTAGTCCTTCCCCTCGTACCCCTCCCCTGCGTTACTTTTCTTTATTTAATAATCGATCAAAAGCTCTCACATCATGTGGCGATGATAACCCTAAGACTTATGGATTATAAAATCATTCTTGCTTGCCAAAGTAGCTCAGTGTATCTTCTTTCTAGTCATGCTGGCTCAGGACGGTTGATATAACTCGGGATTTAAATTTGGGTCATTATACATTTTGAACTGATGATATAGTCTGAATGTACGAGTTTTTTCTTGAATGTTATCCAAGAATTCTTGCAAACAAGTGCTTAACTGTTCAAGTTGCATAACAATAGTATTATGTTTTTGTCGGCATTCTTGTTGGTGAGCTTCGCTAACATTTGGTCTCTGAACTTGTTGGCCCATATGGTAGGCTTTTAAGGATAAAATTGACAAGCGATCGATGATCATTCCTGGTGTCTCGGTATGTACCGGGCAATCATTGGATGTAGATGGCTGTAAGACCGTATACAACCATTCATCGATTGTTTCCATGCGGTTATTGCGTTGTTGATTACAGAAATCGATTTCTCGTTTTGCACGATAGACAAATTCGTACCCCATGTCTTCTCTACGAGCTCGGTCTTCGGCATGCCATAGCTGAAAATTGAATGCGTGGTTTTCTTCAACAAGTTTGAAAAAATCATCATGTTTGAGCTGGACTGTATTTTTTTTCCAACGAATGATTGCATCATGGTGTAAGGAAGTAATTTGAGTTGCTGAGATTAATATCGACATAATAGATCACCCATAAGTTATGCATTGTTGCAACTATTATTACAGGACTTAGGACAAACCCCAATCTATTCATTAAAAAATATGTTGAAGTGTTAGTTAGCTATTGAAATAAGGAAGGCAAAATGCGGTTAATATGGTTTATCGTTTTAGTTTTAAGTACCTATCATGCTTGGGCGAACAATGATCGTTATCCTCCAGGATGCAACGCAATGGTGGTTAATGCGGCGCGGATAAAAATTTTATCGAAAAATTCAATAATTATGATTCATAATAAATCTAAACATGAATTATGGTTAATTCATCCAAGCAGTAAAAAAAGTGTCGGAGCAGGATGGTCTACTCGCTTACAATCGGGGCATTGGTCAGCATTGGCTATCTATAATAATCAAGTCTTTGAGATAGGCTGCGTAGAATCTCAGCCTGGTCATGAGCAGGAAATTCCATGTACGGACGAATTATTAGTTTGTCAGTATCCTATGCATCAAATGACAGCAAAAAACGGAGCAAACCATTGGATTGCAGAGGATATGCGATTATCAGCATTATTGGCTTTTGTGACTACGCAGGGATTCAAATTACCTAAGTCTAGCTAATCAGTGCTAAACTTAGTGTAATTTATTAAAAAATGGTGAACAGTGAGTAAAAAAATTAAAGAATCATCTTATAGTAAGGACCCTTTTTATAGCAGGGAAAGTAAAAAATATGCAGATCCGATTCCAAGTCGAGAGTTAATATTGCAAGTCCTTGATGAATTTGGCAGACCCATGTCAGGCAAACAATTGATCAATGCTTTAGACCTCAGTGGTGATAGCAAGCAAGAAGCATTGGGTTTTCGTTTACGTGCTATGTTGCGTGATGGCCAGTTAATGCAAGATAGACGAGGTAGATATTGTTTATTGCAGCGAATTAATTTACAACGCGGCACCATACAAGGTCATCCTGATGGATTCGGTTTTTTTATTCCGGATGATGGTAGCGGCGATATGATTTTATCTGCTAAAGAGATGCGCTCGGTCATGCATGGGGATATTGTGCTTGCTTTTCAGATCGGTAGTGATCGCCGTGGTCGTCGAGAAGGAAAAATACATGAAGTAATTGAGCATGCCTATGCTAGTGTTGTAGGTCGTTTTATTTCAGAACATGGTATATGTTTCGTCGTACCAGATAGCAAGCATCTCACTCATGATATTTCAATTCCTCCAGAACAAGCCATGGGAGCAAAAAATGGTCAAGTGGTATTGGTGGAGTTATTAGTTTATCCCAGCGCTCGTTCGCAAGCTGTAGGCAAAGTCATTCAAGTACTTGGCGAGCATATGGCTCCAGGGATGGAAATCGAGGTCGCGATTCTTGCACACGGGCTTCCAGCTCAATGGCCTGATGATGTTGCGGCTGAGGTAGCTAAAATATCACTTCAGGTAGATGAGGAGGAGATCAATGGGCGCACTGATCTTCGCCATTTACCATTCGTGACAATTGATGGTGAAGACGCTAGGGATTTTGATGATGCCGTATACTGCTATCGCAAACCCAAAGGAGGTTTTCAGTTATACGTGGCTATCGCCGATGTTAGTTATTATGTTAAAACAGGCTCTCCTCTTGATAAAGAGGCTGTTAGACGAGGGAATTCAGTTTATTTTCCAGGTAAAGTTGTACCAATGTTACCAGAAGCATTATCGAATGGTATTTGTTCGCTCAATCCGAACGTTGATCGACTTTGCATGGTTGCAGAAATGGCAATTAGTCCCGATGGTCAAATTAAGCGATCTAAGTTCTATCGAGCAGTGATCCACTCGAAAGCACGGTTAACCTATACTCAAGTAAATGGTTGGTTAACTAATGGTGAAATAGATGTTGTAAGTTACCAACCTTTATGGCCGATGCTACAATCTTTGCATGAATTATACGAACTGCTATACAGGGTTCGAAAAAATCGTGGAGCAATGGATTTTGAGGCGACAGAAACTCGCATTGAATTTGACGAACATCGTAAAATACAGCAGATTGTTCCAGTCACCCGTAACGATGCTCATCGATTAATTGAAGAGTGCATGTTAGCGGCTAATATGGCGACTGCACGATATTTACAAAAGGCAAAAATACCCATTTTATATCGAGTTCACGCTGCGCCGGAAGAGGAAAAAGTGCTTGCTCTACGTAAATTTTTAGGGGAGCTTGGTTTGCAGTTGAGTGGGGGCAAAAAGCCTACTCCTAAAGATTTTCAATTGTTGTTAGGTCAGATCGATGGTCGGCCTGAAAAGCACTTAATTGAAACTGTTATGTTGCGTTCACTGAAACAGGCGCAATACGTAGAGTCAAACGATGGGCATTTTGGTTTAGCCTATACAGCATACACGCACTTTACGTCTCCTATTCGCCGGTATCCAGATTTATTAATTCATCGGGCCATTGGCTTTTTATTAGATAATCACAGTGAACAATCATTTTTCTATAGTGAAGAGGAAATGAGTAGGCTTGGAAAGCATTGTTCTTCCACTGAAAGGCGGGCAGATGAAGCTACTCGTGAGGTTGTCAGCTGGTTAAAATGTGAGTATATGCAGGACAAATTGGGACAAGTTTTTCGCGGTAGAATTTCGGCAGTTACTGGCTTTGGTTTATTCGTAGAGCTTGATGATATTTACGTGGAAGGGTTAGTGCATGTAACTGCACTAAAAAATGATTACTATGCGTATGACCCGATCAAGCATCGTTTATTGGGAGAACGAACGGGTCGTGTTTATCGTCTGGGCGATAATATGAATGTACTCGTCGCGCGGGTAGATTTGAATGAGCGTAAAATTGATTTTGATCTGGCATTGGATGAGCATAATCATGATTGATCACTATGTTTATGGTATTCATGCAGTAAAAGCTTTGCTGACTAATCGTCAGCGTAAAGTGAATGCACTATTCGTACGGCAAGAGCGAACAGATGATTCTATAAAAGACTTACTTGATCTGGCCAAAGAGCGCCAGATCATTGTTGAGTACCTAAGCGAGGCGGCTTTAACACAACGGTTTACTAATACCGTTGTTCACCAGGGGGTAATCGCATCGGCAACCCCGCTTCCTCAATACCACGAACACGATATTTCACGCTTATTGGAGCAGTCAAAAAAACCCTCGTTGATTCTTATACTCGATGGAATAACCGATCCACACAATCTGGGTGCGTGTTTACGTAGTGCCGATGCAGCTGCTGTAAGTTTTGTTATCATTCCCAAAGATAAAAACGCAAGTATTACTCCGGTGGTTAGTAAAGTAGCCTGCGGAGCTGCAGAATCAGTACCCTTAGTAACAGTGACCAATCTAGCTCGTAGTATGGAACTATTAAAAGAAAAAGGGATATGGATTTACGGTGCCGACGGTAGTGCTAATCAATCACTCTATGCTATAGATTGCTCAGCATCGATTGCTTTAGTTATGGGGGCTGAAGGGAGTGGTATGCGGCGACTAACTCGCAAGATTTGCGATCAATTATTTGCTTTGCCTATGCAGGGCACCGTTTCTAGCTTAAATGTTTCGGTGGCTGCTGGCATTTGTTTGTATGAAGTTGTCCGTCAACGACTACCTGGTTAATTTATACCCGGGTGTCGTTGTGGTAATTCTGAGGTCATTCTGCGTATTAACGCAAATTTTGATTTACAAAGTCCCAATTCACCAATTTCCAAAACGCACTCAGGTACTCTGGTCTTGCATTGCGGTAGTCGATATAATAGGCGTGCTCCCAAACATCACAGGTTAATAATGGATTTAACTCAGTTATCATTGGTGTAGCCGCATTGCTGGTACTCTCAATTGTTAACTGTCCAGAATCATCCTGAACTAACCATGCCCATCCGGAGCCAAATGTAGTCAAAGCTATTTGTGTAAACTCATCTTTAAATTGTGCGAAAGATCCAAAGCAACGATTAATCAATCCAGCAATTGCGCCCGTTGGTTCAATCGAGCTTTTGGGAGTTAGGCAATGCCAGTAAAACGTATGATTCCATACCTGTGCTGCGTTATTGAAAATTGCACCAGAAGATTTCATGATTATTTCTTCTAAACTCATCGTCTCGAATGGAGTGTTACTAACTAATTTGTTTAAGTTGGTGACGTAAGTTTGATGATGTTTGCCATAATGATAGTCTAGTGTTTCTTTAGAAATATGGGGTTCTAATGCGTCTTTTTCGTAGGGTAACGCTGGTAAGGTAAATGTCATGGTAATCTCCTAATATCTACACTGTGTAAGTGAGGTCTGATGAAACAAAGAATCTCTTTTCATCATTTAGATTAGGGCGAGTTGACAATTCATCCTCCCGCCTACGTGCCGCGATTTGTTCGCGGCATTCAGGAAATGGCCAAGTTAAAGATGAACCTGATTCATTGCCCTAATCTGTTGATTAATCATAGCAAACTCATCATATAACGATTCTAATATCAACTATAAAACCAGTTTGCAATCGCTAGACTGATGCTCAGTGATGAGCGGTGGTCTAAGCTGAAGGAGATCATGCTACAACATCAAATAGATGACAAGTCTAATCTTCGCATGATGGTTGAGGCAATCTTATATCGCATGCCTGTTGGCTGCCCTTGGCGAGACCTACCCCTAGAGTGCGGATGTTGGAATTCTATGGTTCAACCATTGAATCGTTGTGCATGTGTTGGTTGACGATGAGGTTCATGAAACTGATGTAGAGGCTGACGTGAACAGCGATTCAAAAACTGGTCCAGGCTATGGACGTTAAATTTGATTGAGAACTTAAATCCAGACTGGCATGATCGGTATGAAGACATTTGCCGCTGATTAAGATGGAGTGGATGCGCCAGGTTAATTATTTGTTAGGTAACGATAACGCTAAGTTGCAAACCATTCTCATTTTCGCCATAATTATTGTTCGTATATTGACCCTCGGGTGTTCCAATGGAAACCATAGAAAAGATAAAAAAACAGATTGCTGATAATACAATATTATTGTACATGAAAGGCAGCCCTAAGATGCCTCAGTGTGGATTTTCTGCGCGGGCAGTTCAGTGTATCGATGCTTGTGGTGTAGATTTTGCCTACGTCGATGTGCTAGCCAATCCTGATATCCGCCAAACGTTGCCACAATACGCCAACTGGCCTACCTTTCCACAATTGTATGTTAAAGGAGAGCTGATTGGTGGTTCTGACATTATTGCAGAGATGTATGAGCAGGGTGAATTAGAGCCTCTCTTGCGTACAGCAATAACTGTGTAAAGTGATGGTTTGCGGAGTTAGTGTTTTTCAATAGTTAAGGTGCGTTTTGAGTTGATCTTTTACGTTGCCTGAACATTTAAGTATTCGTATGTTGAAGTTAACCATTTGATTCGATTGGAGAGTAGCATGAGTGTTTTAGTTGGACGCAAGGCGCCTGATTTCACGGTACCAGCAGTGCTTGGAACGGGTGAAATTGTTGATAAATTTAATTTATATGATAATTTAAAAGGCAAGTATGGGTTAGTTTTCTTTTATCCTTTGGATTTCACTTTCGTATGTCCGTCTGAGTTAATTGCCCTGGATCATCGTATGGAAGAGTTTATGAGTCGTGGTGTTGAGGTAGTTGCTGTGTCGATTGATTCTCAGTTTACCCATAATGCTTATAGAAATACTGAGGTGAGTAAAGGCGGCATTGGTCCTGTGAAGTATACCTTAGCAGCAGATATCAATCATGCTATTTGTCAGGCATACGGCGTTGAGCATCCCTTGGCTGGTGTAGCATTCCGTGGAGCTTTTGTGATTGACAAAAATAGTATAGTCCGTTCGCAAATTGTCAATGATTTGCCAATAGGTCGTAATATTGATGAATTATTGCGTATTATAGATGCTGTTGATTTTTTTGAAACCAATGGTGAGGTATGTCCAGCTGGTTGGCAAAAAGGCCAAGCAGGCATGAAGGCTTCTCCACAAGGCGTTGCTGATTATTTAGCGAACCATTCAGCTAAGCTGTAATGGTTTATTGGGTATGCCTAGCATACCCAATTCCTTTTGCTCACGATGATGGTGATCGCTGTCGTCAAGATGGTTCAATGAGTCGCCAACTATTAACAATAGCACAAAATAATTCGGCAGTTTTTTGTGCATCGTAAATAGCTGAGTGTGCTTCTTTTAGATCAAAAGAAATACCTGCTGCTTTAACTGCTTTTGCTAGTACTGTTTGACCGTAGGCCAAGCCTGCTAATGTGGCCGTATCGAAGCAAGTAAATGCATGAAATGGTGATGACAATCCGGTACGAAGTATCGCTTCCTTAATAAATAATAAATCGAACCAAGCATTGTGGCCAACAAGTACTGCACGTTGGCATTGATACTCTTTTAGGGCTCGGGTTATTGGTGTAAATAATCGTTCCAACGCTGTTCTTTCATCTAAAGCAAAGCGCAGGGGCTGAAAGGGATCGATTTGATTAAATGCTAGAGATTCTTGATCTAAAACAGCATTCTCAAATGGGATAACATGTTCAAAATAGGATTTTCCTGGAACAAAAAGATGATCCGTGTTGATGTCAATCAACACAATACTTGCCTCAAGGATCGCATTTTGCGTAGGGTTGATGCCAGATGTTTCAACGTCAACAACGACAGGAAGAAAACCTCGAAAACGGTGTTTCATTTCTCGTTCGTGTAGATACATGCATTCTCTCGTAGATAATTTGTTGCAGTGTAATAAGTATACGCTGCTGATTGTTTAATGGAAGATGCTTTTGGAGCGGTTAGCAACTATTCGCCTGATTCGCTGCCCTACTAAAAAATCTTTAAAAAATTCAACATTTAAAAAATCCTATGCTATAGTTTAATTACGACGAAATAGTTATTAAATTGCAGGCTAACAAAAAATTAGTTATATTGGTAAAAATCTCTAGTAGTTATGTTATTAGTGATTGAGTTTTGCTCTGTTTTTTAGCAAATAATGTAGTAATTTTGTTAAAAATTTTTTTTTTAGACAATATATTGCGATGATTTTCTAAGTGAATTTGCAGTGATCCTGTTGACATTGCCAAAATCAGACACGATAATCATTACATGTACGTTTTCGGATCAGAGCGATGATCGCGTACTGTAGTCAATACAAAATTGTGGCTTGACGAAAAAACGGAAATTAATAATAAAAAAGTGGAGAAAAGTATGTTAAATCTGAAAAAAACAGCGGTAGCTGTTCTAGCTTTCGGTAGCAGTGCTGTATTTGCTGGTACTATGGGCCCTGTTTGTGCACCAGGTAATGTGACTGTACCTTGTGAAAAAACTGCTTGGGATTTTGGAATTCAAGCTCTTTATTTACAACCAAGTTTGGCTAACGGTGTTGGTGCATACCATGTTTCTTCAACTCCTACTGCTATTAACGCTCGTGAAGTGGATTCAGATTGGAACTGGGGCTTCAAGTTAGAAGGTTCCTATCATTTCAGTACTGGTAATGACCTGACTGTAGGCTGGTACCACATTGGTGATAATTCTAAGACAACACATGGTTACGACAGTATCGTTAAAGAAGCAAAAACTACTGTTGCTACTGATCGTTTTCGCGTTAAGCCAGGTTGGGATGCTGTAAACGTTGAATTTGGTCAACATGTTGATTTCGGTGAGTTCAAGAAAATCCGTTTCCACGGTGGTGTTCAGTACGCAAACTTAAAAACTGAAGCTCGCCATACTGGTAAAGCATCAGTGACTGGTTCTACTACTCCATTTAATTATTCAAGTGTCACTACTTTACGACACAGTGGTTTTGGTCCTAGAATTGGTGCTGATTACTCTTACGAGCTGGGCAATGGTTTAGCAATGTATGCTAAAGGTGCATCATCGATTTTATCTGGCACAAGCCGAACAAAATCTAATGTAACCCCTGAATTGGCTACAGCGCTTGATGTTCGTCAACAAGAAAGCTTAAGCCGAACAGTTATCGTTCCTGAAGTTGAAGCTAAATTAGGTATGACTTACACTTGGGCAATGTCACAAGGTGATTTGTCTTTAGACGTTGGTTACATGTGGGTTAACTACTTCAATGCACAACAAACTGCAACTAATACTGATTCAAACTTTGGTTTGTCTGGTCCATTTGCTGGTTTGAAATGGGTTGGAACTGTAGTTTAATTCCACGCCATATCCGCTCTAAAAACCCATCCTTTGTGATGGGTTTTTTTATATAAGTAGACCAAGATCAGAAACTACTCTATGGTTTAGCTAAATGTTTATCAGTCAATAAAATTCAAGGTGAGTGCCCGTTGGTTGTTTGGAGCATATTGTAATAAGTCTCCAAGTAATATTGACTCATCTATCGTCTTTATGGAATCAATCTAGATCAGACCTGTTCAAACGTATCCTTGTTTCGTTAGAAAAAATGTATAACTTAGCACTTGTAACCACGGCTGTTGCATTAAAATTTAATCAATCTGTTGTAGGTTGGGCCTTTGACCAACAATATGGTTATTAACCCTGGGATTAATTTGACGAATAGTTAGAAATAAGATCAAATGTCACACAAATTTTAAAG
>JBMLTO010000052.1:0-22189 GCA_049239925.1 Legionella sp.
TTTTTCAACTGGTGTTTTTATAAAAAAAGGATCAATTTTCGATTGGTGTTGACAAGCGTCGTATGGGTGCTGAAAAAAGTTTCAGCTTCATTCTTTCCACCCGGTGTTTTAACAAGCACGATGCGTCATGTAACGGGCGCGCATCCTGCATGATACCATAGACATACAAAGCTGATGTATTCGATTGGGCGCGTCTCGCCACCAAACCAGTTGATGCTATCAGTTTGCCAAACTTGTTTGGAGTCATTGAGTAGCTCTTTCAGTTGAATTCGTTTGCCCTTAAGCGGCTTTCGGCCTAATTTTTTCTTTGAAAGAAAAAATAGTCTTGATGTTTTTTATTTGGGATCTAGCCCTTCGAGACGCGCGCGTAGTACGCGCCTCAGGGCGAACGGTCCTGGGAAAAATGGCTAAAGTCGAGATATTAATGGCTTTATTTTTCTCCTGGATATATGTGCATGAATTTGATCATAAAATTTACTTAATGTCGATCTGTGTTATTTTTAACCGATCGGCGCTCTAGTGATAATTTAAATAGGTTCGATAAGCTAAACAAAAACATAATTAACCTAGCTACAGGACTTATGACAACTCCCAACATCAAGTGAAAAGATAGACTTCGTAGGAAATTTAGGTAAACTAAATAATCTTATTCAACCTATTTGTTCATGAAGAAATTGGTATTTTCATAAACACTGATCTAGTTTGATCAACGATGGAAGTATAACATGCAAGCAAGAGAAAGCGCACTGGAACAGTGGTTAATTGACACGTTCAGTAATCAGTCATTTAAACTGACCTCGTTAGCTGGAGACGCTAGTTTTCGCCGCTATTTCCGCGTTATTCATAAGGATAAAACTTATGTTGTAATGGATGCGCCGCCCAGTAAGGAAGATATTATACCGTTTATCGATATCAATGATCTTTTTACTAAAAATCTAATTCACGTTCCCCATATTTACGCCATCAATCATTCTGAAGGATTTATGTTGCTTGAGGATTTTGGCGATCAGTTGTTACTTAATATCATAGGCGACGATAATGCAGATCAACTGTATAAAGCAGCAATCAAATCCCTACATAGCATTCAACGGTGCTCTACGCCAAATAGCTTATTAAAGGTTTTTGATCATCGATTTATGCTCGCTGAACTATCTTTATTTTATGATTGGTTTGTAAAGGATTATTTGAATATCAGTCTAACCACTCAAGAAAAGAGCGCTTTAAATAACAGCAGCACCTGGCTAGTGGAGCAAATTGCCCAACAGCCCTATGTAACCATCCATCGCGATTACCATTCACGCAATTTAATTATCACACAATCCGACCCTCTCGATATTGGTATTATAGATTTTCAAGATGCTATGCATGGGCCTCTGGCTTATGACCTAGCTTCGCTACTCAAGGATTGTTATATCCAATGGCCTCGTGCGCAAGTACTAGAATGGATCAGCTATTTCCATGCCGATTTGCCTGATCATCTATGCTGCGACTTATCTGATCTAATACGCTGGTTCGACTTATGTGGACTACAGCGTCATTTAAAAGTTTTAGGCATTTTTTGTCGTTTAGCGATTCGCGACAATAAAAAAGCTTATTTACAAAACTTGCCTGTTACCTTTAACTACATCATGGATGCTTTAAACAATCAACCCGAGCTACATGAATTATACTTATTCATGACCAACCGAATCCAACAAACATTCTGGACAAAAGAAAAACTATGAATACTGCTCTATTATTTGCTGCAGGACGAGGTGAACGTTTGCGCCCGATCACCGATTCTATTCCCAAACCCCTGTGTCTAGTTCATCAAACACCTCTTATTGAATACCATATTATGCATCTTGCTCAGGCTGGTTTTACTCGTTTAATCATCAATCATGCTCATTTAGGGGGACTTATCCGCCAACAAGTTGGTGATGGCACTCGTTGGGGAGTTGAAATCTTATATGCTCCTGAACCTCCAGGTGCCTTGGAAACAGGTGGAGCAATATTCAATGCCTTACCGCTGCTTGGTTGCACACCATTTGTTACAGTGAATGCAGATATATTTACTGATTATAACTTTTCGCAGTTAACGCGTCCTCTAGACAAACTCGGACATCTTGTTTTGGTAAATAAACCATCATTTCTTGCACACGGTGATTTTAGCCTGACAAAAAATAATCAAGTTACCAATACTCCTAAACACTATACCTTTTCTGGTATTGCAGTTTACCACCCAGCATTATTTATTAACCTCAAACCGGGAAGGTATTCAATAACACCTATCTTAAGAGAACTTGCAAATCAAGGTTGTTTAAGTGGTGAGATATACACAGGGAAATGGAATGATATAGGAACAGCAAAACGATTATACGAAGCCAACCAACTGATTGGGAATCCATAAAAAGACCAGACAAGTCAGCTTCGCTACTTATTGAATTAAAATCCCTGAGATGAAGACAGTTTTTTTTCATCCGGGGTTGGCTCTATTGCTAATTGGTGCATCGATGTATTAATTTTAATTGAATTGTTTTTTTCACAAACATAGCCTTTGAAGCCATCATATCCATCACTACCAATCAAAGTGGTTAGTTTTTTTACATCAGCAATAACAAATCCACCTTGAGAGTTTTTCAGTGGCTGAATATCTTTGCTATTAGGATCTATCTGGTAAATGGTACCATCTAGACGCATCATACCATTTAATGCCAGCCAGGCATTGAATAATGTGTCCAGTGCAGCCTCTTCATTCCCAGAAATAACGTTGCCTCCACTCGAATAAGCCTGTCTAAATTTAGCATCCTCAGTGAGAATATAATCAAGTGTAATAAACTGAGTCTGTAACTCACCAGCGGCATGGATTGCCAAATTTTGCTGCATATTTTGAAACTGATGCAGCTCAGCTGTATTTGAAACAATAAAATTACCCGTCCAAGGATGGGATGATGGCGATGACTGAGCACTGATATTATTAGCAAATTCATCAACAATATTCAGCACATCCCCAAATTTGCTCATCAAATTACGACTGGCTAAAATCTGTTTCAATTGTTCGTGAAAATAAGATGCACTCTCTGGAGTCGATATAATTTCCATACATTTGAGTAAACAATCCTTGCTGGGGACTCTCATCGTTTTATCTGTATTAGCAAATGGTAACAATATAGACATTTGAAAAATCCTTCAACTTATTGAAAAAGACTAACAGCCACTCGCTGAGATACATTAATTTTATAGATGTTTACTCAATAATATCTAATTGAATGGCATCTTTAATTGATCAGTTACCGATGAAAATATCTTGTTTTCCATCGAGGCAAATGTGTATTCATCAACTTGAATAGCATCCCACCGAACTTTTTCCATAGCAATCAATTCTTCCACTTCTTGCTCTGTTAAAACACCTTCAGAAACTTTTTTCGTTAATTTTTCTTGCAACTGACTAAAGCTTCCCCCGCGTAAATCATTAATTTTTTGATAAAGCGGCTCCGATTTAAGAATCATTTGTAGTGCCATTTCAATCTTATCAATAGGCTGCTTCGCATCGCCACTCAAATAAACCGACTGGGCAACCTGCGCGCGATACTCGTTATTACTCATCATTAACTGTGCAAGCTGATGATCTAACTTATCACTGGGATAACGCATGCTTTGTCCCCAAGGAAAAGCAACTAGTCGTATCAATACACCGAGTGAACGCACTGGGAAGTTTTGACAAAAAGCGATTAGTGATTTTTGTGCTTGGTAAAAGCAATACGAACAAGCCCATTTTGCATGTAACTGCTGATCAGGTGTTGCCCCATGGTTTTCGTGATAACGTAAAACCGCCATAGCCATGTAAAGATATGAAAGACCATCTGCCAACCTTGCAGACAATCGCTCTTTACGCTTTAAGCGTCCACCCAAATAGATTAAAGATAAATCAGCTAACCAAGAAAATGCATGGCTTAAACGAGCTAATTGCTTATATTGTTTTTTAAGCGAATGACCAGGCGTTGCAATAAAAAGACCGCCGGTCCAAGCAGACAATACTGTCCTTGCAAAGTTAGTGAAGAAATAACTTATATGCTTCCAGATAAGCTCTTTAAATGCATCTTTATCATTATTCGCTACTGCATAAAGCTCGCTGCGGATATAGGGATGACAAGCCATTGAGCCCTGCCCAAAAATCAATAAATTTCGCGACATGATATTTGCACCTTCTACCGTAATAGAAGTAGGTATTCCTTGATAAAGGTTAGTCAGGTAATTGCGTGGTCCGACAACTACTGCTCGGCCTCCATGGACATCCATAGCGGCATTAACAACGACTCGTCCTAACTCAGTATTAAAATATTTAGCAATAACCGAAGCAACTGACGGTTTTTTATGCTGATTAACAGCGGCAAGAGTCAATAATCGAGTAGCATTGATCAAATAGTTAAGCCCTGCAATTTCTGCCAGTTTTTCTTCTATACCTTCAAACACACCTATTTCTACGTTAAACTGACGACGCACACGAGCGAACGCGCTAGTAGTCAGATATGCAACAGATGATGTTGCTGCTCCGAGTGAAGGTAACGATATTGCCCGACCGATAGACAAACAATCTACTAACATCTGCCAGCCACGGCCAGCTTGACTAGGTCCACCAATAATACTGGTAATAGGTACAAATATATTTTCACCACGAATAGTACCATTCATAAACGACTGACCAGTCGGTAAATGGCGATTCCCTATCTCTAAATTCTCACTATTGCGAGGAATTAATACACATGTAATACCTTCCTCGCCTTGTCCTTGTAACAAACCATCCGGATCTTTCAATACAACAGCAACACCAATTAAAGTAGCAATCGGTGCTAAGGTGATCCAACGTTTGTTTAGTGTAAGACTAAGGCCCAATATAGACTCTCCAGCCACTTCTTTTTTGACGACAATAGCTTCAGACTGAATAGATGTAGCATCACTACCCGCACCAGGCTCAGTCAGTGCGAAACAAGGTATTTCAATTCCTTTCGCCAAACGCGGCAAATAGTATGATTTTTGGTCGTCCGTTCCATAGTAATAGAGCAACTCACCTGGGCCTAATGAATTAGGAACCATCACTGTAACAGCAGCAGTAGAACTACGGGTAGCAATTTTCATAACGATATCGGAATGTGCGCGCGCCGAAAAACCCTTGCCACCATATTGCTTACTAATGACTAACCCGAAAAAACCATTATCTTTTAAATAAGACCATACTGTTTCAGGTAAATCATGTACTTGACTAATCTCCCACTCGCTAAGCATGGCACATAGTTCTTGAACTTCATTATCAAGAAAAGATTGCTCTTCCTGACTAAGAGCAGTAGATATAGTTGCTAACCGTTGCCAATCAGGCTTACCAATAAAAATATCTTGCTCAAGCCAAGTATCTCCTGAATTTAATGCTTCCTCCTCAGTTCGAGACAATTTTGGTGCGGTTTTTTTGACTCGATAAAATAGTAAACTACTGATCGCATCGCGCAATGGCTCGAGTTGAAGAATTAAAATAGCCCCACAAACGAGCAACCAAAGAGGAATAACAAACATGGACGGCATACCTATTATAAATGTAGCCATCACTAAATAAATTGCTGCCACAGCTTCCCAAATCAAAGGATTGAATCCGTGGTAAAGAACTAAAAGGGTAAACAGTAAAAATATTGAGAAAACTAATATAGCCATGAACACTCCTTTGCTAACTATCATCAACGATTTGGTCAACAAAAACCAAATCATCATGATTAAGAAAATCTCCTACATTAGATACTAATTCAATGGATTTCACCAGTAATACTCATCCATTTTTAAAATGACTAATGCTAGAGACAAGCACCACAAAAAATCATTACATTAATTATAGACCTAAGTAGAAATCAATGTTTTATTTTTTTTACCTGGTTCTTCTCTGACTAAGCGTGGTACAAGATAACCAGGAAGGTACGTTTGTAGCTCAGTATATATTGACTTGGCTTGTTCTGTAGGAATATCAAAATGCCCTGCACCATGCACTTTATCCAATACATGTAAATAATAAGGTAAAACTCCACAGGAAAATAGCCTTTCACTTAATGCAGCTAGAGTTCTAGGATTATCATTCACGTTGCGTAAAAGAACTGATTGATTGAGTAAATAGAACCCAGCTTTTTTAAGATCAGTCGCTATCCGCGCAAACTGATCATCCAGCTCATGAGAATGGTTACTGTGCACGACCATAACTTTTTTTAAAGGAAGCTCGGCGAATAATTCAAGCAGATTTGTAGTGATCCGTTCCGGTAAAACAACGGGTATCCGTGTGTGTATTCGAACCGTGGTTAAATGATTAATTGCAGTTAATTGGCTCAATAAACTGGAAATCACCTCATCGGTCGCTAACAGTGGATCACCTCCACTTAAAATAACTTCTCTAATAGTGGGATCTGCTGCTATATAGTTAATTGTAGACTGCCATCCCAAGCGTCCTGGATTATTGTTTTTATATGGAAAATGACGCCTAAAACAATAGCGACAATTAATAGCACAAGCACCTGTCACCGTTAACAACACACGACCGTAGTACTTGTGTATTAACCCCCTACGAGGATTAGCTGCTAATTCGGCCAGGGGATCCTCGTTATATTCGGGTAAACGAACAAGCTCATCGTCTGTTGCCAAAACTTGAAGCAATAGTGGATCACGTGGATTTTTGGGCTCCATGCGGGCAGCAAATCCAATTGGAACTCGTGTTTTGAATTGTCGATCGGCTGCTGATGATGCCATCTCTACCGGTAATTGTAGGTACGTTAACAGATCACGCGCACAGGAAAAACCTTGTGCTAAAATTTTTTGCCAAACTTGGTTTGAATCTCGCATTCATTTTACAGACTTGATAAACTGCGTTGACTTTAACGAAAATACGTTAAGATCACAACAATTTGTCAGGTACAGCTTTAAAAGATATTTTTTACCTGCCACTACCGCGGAGCACTAATGGCAATTTACAACAGTAATGAATTTAAAAACGGCTTAAAAGTAATCGTTGATAATGCACCATGTAATATTGTTGACGTTGAATTTGTAAAACCAGGTAAAGGCCAAGCTTTTACACGCGTAAAAATACGCAATCTCAAAACTGGACGAGTCGTTGAACGCACCTATAAATCAGGTGAAACCTTGCCTTCAGCAGATGTAGTTGATGTGGAAATGCAATATTTATATAGTGATGGAGAACATTGGCACTTTATGGTTCCAGAAAACTATGAACAATATGCTGTTTCACCCAGCGCAGTTGAAGATGCCGCAAAATGGTTAAAAGAACAAGATATCTGCATGGTTACGCTCTGGAATAATGAGCCTTTGCAAGTAACACCTCCCAATTTCGTTCTTCTAACTATTACAGAAACAGACCCCGGCCTTAAAGGTGACACATCTGGTGGTGGCGGAAAACCTGCCGTACTAGAAACGGGCGCAGTAGTTCGGGTACCATTATTCGTACAGGTTGGTGAGTTAATTAAAGTTGATACCCGTAAAGGAGAGTATGTATCACGAGCCAAAGAATAATGGATCAAGATTGTTTATTATGGCTAGATAGATTTCTTTTAGCCGTTACACTAGGGCGTGCTGACAATTGATTCTCCCGCCTACGTGCCATGAACGAGCCCTGAGAGTTCCACACGAATAGTTAGCTTAAGACATTGAAGAGATAAGCTAAAAAAACTGAATATGCATGGTGATTATGATCACATAGCGTTTCTAGACATTATGAGATCGACACCATGCAGCAGATGAAATTATTACGTAAAGAAGTCCAAAAAAATTACCTTTTGTTCATAACACACGATTAAATGGTCTTATGAATGCCTGTATTACAGCAGCGCAAAATACTACCCTTTATTTAACTGCGCTTGGACGAAAAGATTCTTCAATCACAAAAACAAGCAGCAACATCGGGAGCGCTCGGCTTTTGAGCATTCAATGGCTACTCGATTAATTCCTCGCTGGATGAGTCCTTGGATACAGGTTGATTGGAGCTGTATCAATCTCACTACAAACCTTTATTTATTAAGGGAAAGTCTTTCTGTAAGAGGTCGCTCTATCGTTCTTTATGAGGAATGTCATCCTAAGAGCAAAGAAAAAAATCATGCTGTTCACAAGCAATTTTCAAGTCACGGGCCACAAATCACGGCTCCTAAGGCGGGAGGATGAATTATCAACTCGCCCTAGGTTTTATACCGATGAAACGTACGAAAAGATCATAGTTATATGCTTAGAAAAATACCACCTATAAACCATAGCACAGAAGGGTTACTTCATTTTTTTTCTAACTTTCTGTATTGCCCTTATCTGTGCTGCTGCCCGTGCAAGTTCTGCTGAAGCTAACGAATAATCAATTTCTGTAGTTTTACTACGGATGGCTTCTTCTGCTTTAGCTTTTGCTGCCAAAGCAGCTGCCTCATCTAAACTTTCAGCCCGCTCTGCAGCATCAGCTAGAACAGATACATAGTAAGGCTGCACTTCAAGCATTCCACCCGAAATATAATAAACATCCTGATCTCCACCCGGTAAAGTTACTCTAACTTCACCAGGTTTGAGCAGAGTAAGCAATGGCGCATGACCTGGTACTATACCTACTTCACCTAAATCACCTGTTGCGACTACCATCTCGACGACACCAGAAAAAATTTGTTTTTCTGCACTTACTATGTCTAGATGTGTTGTTATAGCCATGTCCGATTGCCTCATAACGTTTTAGCTTTAGCAACAGCTTCGTCAATGTTACCTACCATATAAAAAGCTTGCTCTGGTAAATCATCATACTCGCCAGCTAAGATGCTCTGGAAACCTTTGATTGTATCTTTTAAGGATACATATTTACCAGGCGATCCTGTAAACACTTCTGCAACGAAGAATGGTTGAGATAAGAATCTTTGAATTTTACGAGCTCTAGATACCACTCGCTTATCATCTTCTGATAATTCATCCATACCAAGAATAGCAATAATATCTTTTAATTCTTTATAGCGTTGTAACGTTTGTTGTACTCTGCGAGCGGTATCATAGTGATCTTGACCAACAATTAATGGATCAAGTTGCCTAGACGTTGAGTCTAATGGGTCTACGGCAGGATAGATACCCAATTCAGCAATTTGTCGAGATAATACTACCGTAGCATCTAAGTGTGCAAATGTTGTTGCTGGCGATGGATCGGTTAAATCATCTGCTGGTACGTATACAGCCTGGATTGAGGTAATTGAACCTGTTTTGGTTGATGTTATGCGCTCCTGTAACATCCCCATTTCTTCAGCTAGTGTGGGTTGATACCCTACCGCTGAAGGCATACGGCCTAACAAAGCGGATACTTCTACACCCGCCAAAGTATAACGATAAATATTGTCAATAAACAACAATACATCTCGTCCCTCATCTCGGAATTTTTCAGCCATAGTCAAACCAGTTAGGGCCACACGTAGACGGTTCCCTGGTGGCTCGTTCATTTGCCCATAAACTAGAGACACTTTATCAAGCACATTTGAATCTTTCATTTCATGATAAAAGTCATTTCCTTCACGAGTACGTTCACCGACGCCAGCAAATACAGAATAACCACTATGCTCAATCGCAATATTTCTGATTAATTCCATCATATTAACGGTTTTACCTACGCCAGCCCCTCCAAACAAGCCAACTTTTCCGCCTTTTGCAAAAGGACACAGTAAATCAATAACTTTAATACCAGTTTCCAAAAGCTCCTGGCTTCCGGCCTGTTCATCATAACTAGGTGCTTTTCGATGGATAGCCCAGTGTTCATCAGCATCAATCGGTCCAGCATCATCAACAGGTCGACCCAATACATCCATAATCCGGCCTAATGTTTTTTTACCGACCGGTACTTGAATAGCCTCTCCGGTATTGGTTGCTTGCATACCACGCTTTAAACCATCGGTAGTACCCATAGCAATTGTTCGTACAACGCCATCACCTAGCTGCTGCTGCACTTCAAACACTAAATCACCATCAATTAAATTAAGTGCATCATTTACCTTTGGTACATTATCACGTGGAAATTCAACATCCACTACTGCACCAATTACTTGAACGACAGTTCCTAAGCTCATGTTTTACCCTCTTAAATAGCGGCTGCACCACCGACAATTTCCGCTAATTCTTGCGTAATCGCGGCTTGCCGGGCTTTGTTATAAGCCAATTGAAATTCTTTAATCAGATCACCTGCATTATCGGTGGCACTTTTCATTGCAATCATCTTTGCAGCTTGCTCGCAAGCAATATTTTCAACGACTGCTTGATATACTTGCAACTCTATATAACGCTCCAATAAACCATCTAGTAATTCTTTAGCATCAGGCTCATAGATATAATCCCAATGATGCCCCATGGTACTAGCATGGTCCTCTTTAGTTGGCAAAGGCAGTAATTGCTTTACTATTGGCTTTTGAGTCATGGTATTAACAAATTCGTTATACACAATATGAAGCGCATCAATTGAGCCTTGATAAAAAGCATCTAGCATGACTTTCACTGCGCCAATTAAATCATTAACTCCAGGTGTATCACCTAACTGATCCAGTGAAGCAACTACATGACCACCCACGCGCTTGAAAAAAGCCTGCCCTTTACGACCAATAATACAAAAATCAACTTCCTTCGCCTCTGAGTGTAAAGCCCGAGTATAGTGTATGGTTTCTCGTAACAAATTAGCATTCAAACCACCACATAAACCTCTATCTGAAGTAACAACAATTATACCAACACGTTTAATTGTTCGTGGGGTTATAAATGGATGTCTGTATTCAGAGTTAGCCCTCGCAATATGTTTGACGACATCATATATTTTATTAGCATATGGCTTCGATGCCCGCATCCGCTCTTGGGTTTTGCGCATCTTACTTGCTGCAACCATTTCCATAGCTCGCGTAATTTTTTGCGTGTTCTTTATACTCGCAATTTTTGTACGGATTTCTTTCGCGCCTGCCATAATCTTGCTTCACCTTAGTGATTATTTACCAGCTACTTGTTTGCTTAAACTCAGTTACTGCTACCTTAAGTTCGGCATCAATACCATCGTCATAAGCACCTGTCTCATTGATTCTCTGCATAAGATCGCTATGAGTGCTGTTCATATATTCCTGCAAAGCTGTTTCAAAAGCCCCCACTTCATTAACAGGAATATCATCTAAATAACCTTTTTCAGCAACATACAGTGAAACACCCATTGCGGCAACTGAATATGGTGAATATTGTTTTTGTTTCATAAGCTCAGTAATTCGCTGACCACGCTCTAGCTGTTTTCGAGTTGCCTCATCTAAATCTGATGCAAATTGTGAAAATGCTTCTAACTCACGAAATTGGGCTAACGCTAAACGCGTTCCACCACCCAATTTTTTCATTATTTTTGTTTGAGCAGCACCACCAACACGAGATACAGATAGACCTGAATTAATTGCAGGGCGAATACCTGAGTTAAACAAGTCGACATCCAGGAAAATTTGTCCATCAGTAATTGAGATGACATTGGTTGGTACAAACGCTGATACGTCTCCCGCTTGGGTCTCAATAATTGGCAACGCTGTTAACGAACCGGTCTTACCTTTTACTTCACCAGCAGTTAACTTTTCTACTTCATCTGCATTAATTCTGGATGCCCGCTCAAGTAAACGGGAATGTAAGTAAAATATATCGCCTGGGTAAGCTTCACGACCAGGCGGACGTTTCAATAATAACGAAATTTGTCGATAGGCCCAAGCTTGTTTTGTTAAGTCATCATAAACGATGAGAGCATCTTCGCCTCGCTCCATGAAATACTCACCCATAGTACAACCTGAATAAGGTGCAATAAATTGTAAAGCAGCTGAATCAGATGCCCCAGCAACAACAACTATGGTATGTTCTAAAGCACCATGCTCCTCTAATTTACGTACTAGAGCGGCAACTGATGAAGCCTTCTGCCCTATTGCAACATAAATGCATTTTACACCAGTACCTTTTTGGTTAATGATTGCATCAATAGCGATAGCTGTTTTACCTGTTTGACGATCACCGATAATCAGCTCTCGCTGTCCGCGTCCAACCGGAATCATTGCATCGACAGCTTTCAAACCAGTTTGCACAGGCTGATCAACTGATTTTCGCGCAATTACACCAGGGGCAACTTTCTCAATTGGCGAAAGTTTTTCTGCTTCAATCGGACCCTTACCATCAATTGGATTACCTAGTGCATCCACAACCCGACCTAATAGTGCACGTCCAACCGGTACCTCAAGGATTCGGCCAGTACATTTGCCTTTTTGACCCTCAGATAAACTGCTTGCATCACCTAAAATTACCGCACCGACTGAATCACGCTCCAAATTTAAAGCCAGTCCGTACGTTCCGCCAGGAAATTCAATCATCTCACCTTGCATCACATCTGCAAGACCATGCAAACGAACAATACCATCCTTTAAGCTTACAATAGTACCCTCATTTCTTGCTTCTGATACTACATCAAATTGTTCGATTTTTTTTCTTATCAGATCACTGATTTCTGATGGATTTAACGCTATATGTTCTGACATGGAATTTATCCCCAAAATTACGCGGCCAAATCAGTGCCGAGTTTATTTAATTTACCCCGTACTGAGCCATCAATTACTAAATCACCGGCGTGAATTATAGCGCCACCTAGCAATGATTTATCAAGATGAATATCAAGCGTTATTTGACGCTGCAAGCGTGCAGCAAGAGCCTGAATCAATTTTTTCTGTTGACTGTGATTAAGTTCAGAATAAGAAATTACTTTTACAAGCAGGGTCTTTTCTTGTTCTGCCTTCATCAACTCGTACTGCACAGCAATCTCTGGCAACAACTGCAAGCGTTTGTTGTAGGCTAATGTTCTTACAAAACCATCTACGGCCTGAACATTTCTATTTCTATTTTTATTGATGAGTACTGACGACAGCAACTCTATTTTTTGTTCTATAGTGCTGCCGGGACTGCTTATAAACATAGAAGCCTGTGAGCAACTAACGGCAAACGATAACTCAGCAAGAATAGTCGACCAGATTCCAAGTTGCTGCGCATTGCTTGCATGTTCAAAAATTGCTTTTGCATAAGGTCTTGCAATTGTAGTGCTATCTGACATATCAAATCTCTTCGATTAATTTATCTAACAGCGCAACATTTGCTTTTTCATCAATTTCGCGCTTTAAAATTACTTCAGCACCGGCTATGGCCAAACCAGCAACTTGTTTACGCAATGATTCTTTTGCACGGTTAACTTCCTGCTCAAGCTGCTCTTCAGCAACTTTAGCAATTCGCTGGCATTCCAACCGAGCATCGTCTTTTGCTTCTTCAATAATCTGCGTAGCTCTGCGGCTTGCTTTCTCTATGATGTCATTTGCCTGTATTTTGGCTTGTTTTAATTCATCTTTTACTCGATGCTGAGCGAGCTCTAACTCCCGCCTACCACGTTCAGCAGCCGCTAAACCGTTAGCTATTTTATCTTGACGTTCTTCCAACGCCTTACTCAATGGAGGCCAAACAAATTTCATGGTAAACCATACAAATGCAAGGAAAACTAGCATTTGTATTACCAGAGTTATATTAATTTCCAAGGTTATTTCTCCTGTAACTTGAAGAGCATTAGCCTACATTAAATCAGTTATCAAGAACCTAAATTGCTCAAGAAGGGATTAGCAAATGTAAAGAATAATGCTATACCAACACCGATCATTGTTACAGCATCTAGAAGACCTGCGACGATAAACATTTTTACTTGTAGCATAGGAACCATCTCAGGTTGACGCGCTGAACCTTCAAGAAATTTGCCACCCAATAAACCAAAGCCGATTGCTGTACCTAAGGCACCTAAACCAATTAACAGTGCAACTGCAATCACTGTCATGCTTTGTATTTGTGCTATTAAATTTGCTGCTTGCATATAATTCCCCTTAGTGGACTATGTTTAATAAAATTTTAATGATCTTCATGAGCCAAGCTTAAGTAAACAATTGTGAGTACCATAAAAATAAATGCCTGCAAGGTAATCACTAAAATATGAAAAATCGACCAAGCTAATGATAAAACAAATTGCGCAATACCTAAGGTTACCGTACTTGCTGGACTACCAGCAGCTCCGTGCAACGTAAGCAAGGCAATTAATATAAATATTAACTCTCCCGCATAAAGATTTCCAAACAACCTTAATGCCAATGAAATCGGTTTAGCAATCAGACCCACTAACTCGAGTAATAAATTAAATGGAATGAATATTGGATTATTAAAAGGCTGCAAGGTTAGCTCTTTAATAAAACCCTTAAACCCTTTTATCTTTAAACTGTAATAGATAATGAGTATAAAAACAGAGAGTGACATTGCAAAGGTAAGATTCAAATCGTTCGTGGGAACCACTTTCAGGTAGTGAAAATTGTAGAATTTTGCTATAGAAGGCAGCACGTCCACTGGCACAATGTCCATAAAGTTCATTAAGAACACCCACATAAATATTGTAAGGGCTAATGGACCTATGACGTTACTTCTCCCGTGGAAACAATCTTTTACTTGGTCATTTGCAAATGTTAACATTAATTCAGCAAAATTTTGTAGTTTCCCAGGCACACCTGTTGATACACGCCTCGCGCCAAAATAGAGGGTGGCCAATGCCAATACGCCTAATACGACTGAAAAGAATAACGTATCTAAATTGATTGTCCAAAACCCACCATCAGAACCCAAACGCATGGTTTTAACATTATAAGTTAAATAAGTTAAATGGTGTTTAATATAGTCTGTATTTGTTAACATTTCAGTCACTCTTGGGCCTATTCTGTTTATTAGAAAATATTGCCGGCGCAAACCATAATGTGATTTGTACCACTATGTACGTTATGAAAAATATTACTGGCTCAATTTTACAATATGCGAACACGGTTGCAAACAAAGTGGCTGACATTATTATTTTTAATGCTTCACCATAATACAAGCTGTTGATTATTTTTTTAGCAGACCTAGCCCCATTAAATTGGAAAAGCTTTCTGGCAAATAATACATTCGGTACAATGTTCACCAAGCCAGCGAGAACTACCGATTTCACTGGCACTATACCTCGACTAAGGTAAACCACAATTGCTATCGCCAAAACAACTATAACTTGCAATAAAAATAAGCGACGAACGCCTTGCAATGCGAGTGTATTTTTCACGTATTCACCTTCATTTTGGCGCGGATTATAAATTAAACCTACTGGATTCGCAATCATAATATTTACTAATTGCATCTCTAGATAAACATGATGACGCCCCATCCATCCTTTATTCCACAGCAGTGGAAAGTTGACACAATCGTTATTGCATACAAATAAAGTGATAGGATTTTTCAACTGGTTGAAAATCTCAGAGAACATTCGAATATCTAGGCTACGTTAAAGTGATAAGAGCTGTCAAAACTACTAAATATTTGTAAACAACTGGATAAAGGTCGTTTCCGTTGATACAGTATAACTATCCATATCAGGTTAGCCACTTTCCTGGTTAGGTATTAGTCTAAAGGCCTGAGAAATTCAGGCCTTTTCACGCTGATGAACTTAGCGCCTAAATTTTTCATGACTACTGCACGATAGCAGCGAAGTTTTTGAAGCGGCTATTAGCTCAGGAACAACGTATTAATAGCTCCTTTTGGACATCGCTAAAACCAATCACTATACTCTATTTTAGTTTTTTTTAATCTGCTAATTTTCAATTTGATTGATATCTGGATAATCACTAAGATTATAATATTTTAACAACTTCACTACCTTCCTGACTCCTGAACAGTGTTGTGCAATATTAATTACTTTTAGCGCCTGTAAGGGAATAACATCGCCCATAATATACACAACTTGATCTGAAGTGATAATTTTAAATTGGTCAGGTTTTATTTGATCATCGGCGAATATTCCACTGCGAATTTTCATGGTAATCCAAACATCTTTTAGTGAATGGTTGCTTGATGCTTCGATACTCAATGCATTATGGAAACGTCTATAACCGCCTTGCTTAGTTACTCTAAATACAGCCTCATCTCTTAATGCTAGGGTTGGCACGTGTCCCGCCAGTAAGATATCACCATTAAATACAGCCACATCTATAGCAACATCATCTCTTTTAAATACCAAATCTTGGTATAGGGCACGATTAGCATTGGCATTTAACTGAAAATCACTAAATTTTTTATAAACGGAATGTCGATCATATAGTAATGTTGCGCCCGTCCATACATTACTAACACAGCCAGTAAACATCATACAATTTAGCAATAGTCCTGTTGATAGTCGTGTGTGTTTAATCATTAGCCAATATAATTAAATACTTTAACTACTTTACTGACACCATTGACTTGCCTAGCTACTTGGACGGCAAGATTTGCTTGCTCATGAGTTGCAATGCCGAGCAAATAAACTACTGAGTTTTCGGTTACTACGCGTATAGAACCTGATTCTAACCCTTTTTGAGCTAACATACTCGCACGTACCTGTCCAGTAATCCAAGTATCCTGACTTCGCTGAGTCAAAGATGTCGATGGCTGAATAGTCATTTCATTATAAACTCGTTGAACTTTTGGCGTATTTTTTGAAATTATTTCTGCTAAATTACGCAAGCTCATTGTTGATGTCTGACCGACCAATAGCACTGCATGATTAAAACTACTGACAACAATGTGAGACTGTCTAAATTGTGGATTACTGACTATGGCTTTATTGATTGTATAGAAGATCCGTGCATCACTTTCGATCATCCGAACGCTGCGTCTATCATAGACCACCATGCCCGCAGCTCCAGCTACAACTACCGCAATACAACTGGTTAATAGGCTGCTTAATAACAGTAATATTATCACTCTATTTTTCATGGTTACCCCAACATTTGTCCAAACAAAGATTGATCGATCAGATCACAAAAACAATGTAAAACTGATAAGTGTATTTCTCGAATTCTTGCTGCATTATCACTACCAACTCTTAATTCAATATCCTCTGGTCCTAAATGGTTTGCCAGCACACCGCCATCCCTGCCACTCAGTGCGATAGTATCCATACCTCGATCATTTGCGGCATTTACCGCATGTAATAGGCTGTTTGAATTACCGGTCGTTGTTACAGCGAGTAATACATCACCCTGCTTACCTAAAGCCTGAATTTGTCTGGCAAAAATATGATCATAATGACCTTCATTTATGATCGCAGTTACAGTAGACAGATCATTTGCTAAAACCACCACCGGCAGTGGGGGGCGCTCTACTTCGAAGTGGTTAATCATTGCAGAAGAAAAATGTAAACAATTTGCAGCTGAACCACCATGGCCACATAAAAATATAGTGCCATCATTTAGCAAACAATCAACTAAACGCATACTTGCTCGGACTATTTCTGCTGATAAAGTATCAGCTACAGCAATCTTTGTTTCTATCATAAGGCCTAAAAGGTGTCTTACTCGCTTATTCATCGCAGTCATTATTTATCCTGTTAGAAGTCATTAGCAAATGCATTTTTAATCCACTGAATCACTGAGTATGTTCCTTGGATAGTTACTACATCAAAACGAATAAGCTGTCGCGCGTAAAGCTTATTCGTTGTTAAATACATCAGGGCAGCCCTGACTATTTTTTGTTGTTTTCTGGGCGAGATACTCTCCAGTGCATGACCAAAAGTACTTGAATGACGTGCACGAACTTCGACAAAGACTAGATACTCACCATCACGCATAATCAGATCAATTTCACCAACACGTGTACGATAATTACTAACTAGCCACTGCAACCCTTGTGACTGCAAATACTGTTGAGCTTGAATTTCTGCTGCGTAACCAAGTTGTATTGACATATTAACCCATCCATTAGCACTCGCTGGTTCCTAATAGTGAAGCTATCAATTTTTCTAATGTTAGATGATCCTGATATTCAATGACCAATGAACCCTTTTCGCCTTTACCCGGTTTAATCTTTACCTTAGTTTGTAATTGCTCTGCTAATCGCTGCAATCGTTGATCAGCGATAGTAGGAGTGGTTTGTTGTTGTGCAGCCACTAAGCCTCTACCCAATCGAACTCTAGCAACAAGAGCCTCGGTTTCTCGCACCGATAAATTTTTTGCAACAATTAACTGCGCTACTTCCGTTTGTTGCGCATCGTTTAACATAAGGAGGCTTCTTGCATGTCCCATATCCAGATCACCGTTTTCTAACATAGCTCTGACCGTAACATTTAAATTTAATAATCGTAAATAATTACTAACGGCTGCACGTGATTTACTCACCAGGTCTGCAACCTCCTGATGGGTCAAGGCAAATTCAGTCGTAAGACGCTGCATTGCTCTTGCCTGATCCATTGCATTTAAATCTTCACGCTGTAGATTTTCTACTAGCCCAATTGCCATTGCCGTTTCATCATCGACCTGTTTTAAAACAACTGGCACATCGGTTAGCCCAGCTATTCTAGAAGCGCGCCATCGACGCTCACCAGCAATAATTTCATACTGATCACTGGTAATTTTCCTAACGACCAGCGGTTGCAAAAGACCTTGCTTTTTTATTGACTCTGCAAGCTCATGTAAAGCTTCCTCATCCATTTCACCACGTGGCTGATATTTTCCTGGTTGCAGAGAATCAATGGTTAAGCTTATCACATGATCTTTTATTGCTTCATTATTAATGCTGTGCATCGAATGATCAGCATGACTTAACAGAGCTGATAAATTTCGCCCTAAGCCTCCTCGTTTAGCATTCATTACAATCCCTCAATTATCTCAATACCTGTTGTTTAGCCATCAGCTCGGATGCTAATACCATATATGCCGCCGCACCTGGAGATGACCTATCATACTGTAATGCAGCCATACCGTGACTGGGAGCTTCAGCCAAACGAACGTTGCGTGGAACGACCGTGCGATAAACCTTATTAGTAAAATGCTCTATTAATTGTTTTGACACTTCAGCACAAAGTCGATTCCGTGAATCATACATAGTACGCAAAATACCCTCTAGTTGTAACCTTGGATTAACCGAATTTTTAACCTGATCAATAGTCGTTAATAGTCCCGCTAAACCTTCAAGAGCAAAATATTCGCACTGCATTGGAATCAGTACTGAATCAGCAGCAACGAGTGCGTTAATCGTGAGCGTATTTAATGCGGGAGGACAGTCTATCAATATATAATCATAATCATCATGTATCGATTGCAAACCTTTAAAAAGAACAGTTTCACGATGATCTTGGTCCATTAAGCTTACTTCAGCAACGGTTAAATCTGCATTGGCAGGAATAAGATCAAAACCACCGCTAGTAGCCAAGGATGCCTGCTCAGCGAGACAGTTACGCAATAACACATCATTCGAGGAAAGAACTAGTGCATTTTTATCTACCCCACTACCCATGGTTGCATTGCCTTGTGGATCGATGTCAATTAACATCACCCTCAGACGGTTTGCTGCTAATGAGGCAGCCAAGTTAATTGAGGTGGTCGTCTTGCCGACACCACCTTTTTGATTGGCAACCGCAATAACTTTTGCCATGATGATTCCTTAGCAGCTCTCGCTACGATTCAACTGTTCTTTGTATAATAATACAGCAACGCTGACCCTCAACACCATCTACAAAGTAGTTTTCAATACGATAAGGATAACTGATGCTAGATAATTCCATGTCTGGAGTTCGCCCTTTCATTGCTAACCAGATCCCTTCCTTGCTAACAAGGTGTTCAGTCCAAGTCAGCATTTGTTGCAATTCGCTAAATGCACGACTAATGACGCTATCAAAATAACTGGTTGGATTGTAACTCTCAGCTCGAGCTTGAACAATTTCTATGTTATCAAGTGCTAACGCTCGCTTTACTTCTTGCAAAAAACGTATTTTTTTACCATTACTATCAAGTAAAACGACCTGCACCGAAGGCAATGCTATCGCTAAGGGAATCCCCGGTAAGCCAGCACCAGTGCCGACATCTAGAATGCGCTCCCCCTTTACCCAAGGTAAAATAGCAAGACTATCAAGCAGATGTCGACCAATCATTACTTCTGGATCACGTACAGCTGTTAGGTTATAAGAATGATTCCATTTCTGTAATATAGCTAAATAATCTAACAATCGATCTGGTGAGATATCGATAGCCAGCTGCTTAAGACCTAATGACAACCTGTTAAAAAGACTAGTCTTTATATTCATGCGAGCAACCGTTGTTTTTTAAGATGAACCAATAATAAAGATAATGCCGCAGGGGTAACACCAGAAATTCGACCGGCTTGACCTAATGAGAGCGGTTTAACAAGATTTAATTTTTGAATGACCTCTAATGACAAACCCGTTACAGTTGCATAATCGAGATTTGATGGTAATGAAGTATGCTCATATTTGAGCATACGGGATACATCCAGCTGCTGTCGTTCAATATAGCCGGCATATTTATTTTGAATCTCGACCTGTTCTGCCACTGCAGGGTGCAATGCAGGCAAAGCTAATTCAGGGATCTGTTGCAAACAATCATAATTTATCTCTGGGCGCTTTAACAAATCAGTGGCCCGACAATCATGCTGTAATGGAGTCATTAAAACATCCTGAAGAGCTTGGTTATGAGCAACGCGCACCCACGTTTTATCAAGGGTATCTTTAGCTGCATTAATAGCCTGATGCTTTTCACTGAAAAATTGCCAACGCTTATCACCCACCACCCCAAGCTCACGGCCAATCGTTGTTAAACGTAAATCAGCATTATCTTCGCGCAATAATAACCTATATTCCGCACGAGAAGTAAACATACGATAGGGCTCTTGAGTCCCCAGATTAATCAAATCATCAATCAGAACACCAATATATGCTTCATCTCGACGAGGACACCATAATGATTTTTGTTGTACTTGTCTTGCAGCATTTATGCCGGCAATAATACCTTGCGCAGCGGCTTCTTCGTAACCAGTGGTTCCATTAATTTGACCAGCAAAGAATAAATTTGCTAATGCCTTGGTTTGTAGAAAAGGTGTTAAACCGCGAGGATCAAAATAATCGTATTCAATGGCATATCCTGGACGAGTAATATGAGCCCGCTCAAAACCACGAATCGTACGAACAAAGGCTATTTGAACATCGAACGGTAAGCTTGTAGAAATCCCATTAGGATAAATTTCTTCTGTGGTTAACCCCTCTGGCTCGACAAAGATCTGATGTGATAATTTATCAGCGAAACGAACGATTTTATCTTCAATTGAAGGGCAATATCTTGGACCAATGCCTTCAATTACGCCAGCGTACATCGGTGATTGATGTAAATTATTACGAATAATCTCATGGGTCGCCTCGGTTGTATGGGTAATAAAGCAAGGTATTTGTTGTGGATGGTCTTCTTTCGATCCCATGTAAGAAAAAACAGGTAAGGGAGTATCACCAGGTTGTACCGTCATTTGACTATAATCCAAGGTCCGGCCATCAATACGAGGAGGCGTTCCAGTTTTTAAGCGTCCGACCGGCAAATCAAGTTCACGCAATTTATGCGCCAAGGCAATGGCAGGCGGATCACCGGCCCGACCTCCGGCATATTGGCTCATACCAACATGAATTTTTCCTGCAAGAAAGGTGCCTACAGTTAAAATAACCGCACGAGCCCTTAACACAAACCCCATCTGTGTCTGAACCCCTACGACTTGACCATTATCAATAATTAAATCATCAACCGCTTGTTGGAATACAGTCAGGTTATCTTGGTGTTGTAAATGATGTCGAACTGCTTGACGATATAATACACGATCGGCTTGCGCGCGAGTTGCTCTGACAGCAGGGCCCTTTGACGCATTCAATATACGAAATTGGATACCGGCTTGATCAGCGGCCCGCGCCATCACACCATCTAATGCATCAATTTCCTTCACTAAATGCCCTTTGCCAATGCCTCCAATTGCTGGATTGCACGACATCTGACCCAGCATATCGATATTGTGAGTCAACAATAAGGTGGCTACTCCCATGCGAGCAGCTGCACAAGCAGCCTCTGTACCAGCATGGCCGCCCCCAACAACAATAACATCATAGTATTTTTCAAGATTCATAGTCGACATATGGATTGGATAGAAATTGAGTAATTATACACTTTTTACTTTGTTATACCCAATTGTGCTAACAAAAAAGACTCTTTAACTGACAGTTGTCAGAATACTAGAGCGCCAAATGATTTAAATTTACGCAGCAAGATTTAATGCAATGTGTAAA
>JBMLTO010000053.1:0-8844 GCA_049239925.1 Legionella sp.
GTTCTAACGAGGGGGCTGCGAACAACTCACGAAGAACGCTGCTCTACTCTATAGTTATCGGCTTAAAGAAAAAATTCCATTAGGGGTACTTCATAATAAGTTAAATAGTAACGTGTAATACACGAAGGGGGGATCAATTTTCAACTGGTGTTGACACTAGTGCGGGAGAGCGTATGGTACAGATAGTCATTGACGACGAGGGCTAATTACTTGCAAAAATGGATGAGTCGGTATACTGAATGCGGGGTCGTCAACGCTCTTACTCCCTGTGCAGGCATGATCAATTTTTTTAGGAAAAAACAATTATATGATTGACAATATCTTGCGTTTACTATCTAATAGTTGTCTATGGTCAATTTAGATAAAGATTTACAAAAATGCCAACCTCTTTGTGAATCATGTTGTTGGTTTGGTTTTTGATTCATTACAAAAACCTTATCAAGACATTGCAGTTTTGAAATTGTATTTTTTGTTGATTTTGTAGTCACAATTAAAAGGAATTAGCGTGAAACTACAACTTAAAATAGCATTGATGCTAACAAGTTACCCACTATTTGCAATTCATTTCTTAGATATTTACGGTGATTTTAATCAAAAGTCGCATAGTTTTATAGCGTTAGTCACAAATGATATCTTAAACATAGAGTATTCCCTACAACATCTAGAAAATTTAAACGAAAATTTATCCAAGAAACAGGAACTGCTTGCTAAAATTAAGAGGCAATTGAGCCTTTTGTATATCAGTTTTGACACACTAGCTGATGCTAATACCCCTGATTTATATACCACCGTTGATATCATCACTGCTGATAACCCCGAGCGATTGCGATTCATTTCAGCTAATCATCCGGTCGCGGCGACAATCCATGACCAGGCGATAAAGCCTGATTTATTTAAGCTAGTGCGTGAGTACGATCGTCAGGGGCTTCTATTACAGTTGACACAAAAGCTCAATCGTGCGCCGTTTGAGTGTCCAGTTTTTTATTGCAGTTGGGGGTTTAATCACCCGCTGCTAAAGCCTTATTTAAAACAATTTAACCTTGCTGCAGTTGAAGACAAGCAATCAGTTATTAACCTGTTATCTCACAATGTTGAAGAAGAACAGCATGTTGGATTAACTATTCTTGCACATGTTGTTAATCCTTATGAGATTATGGCTGTTCTGATGCCCATGCTTGCTGTAAGCGATATGAATCTACGAATCAAAATAATGCAACTGTTATTGGCAACGATGGTCAAAGCAAATATCCATGATAGTTTATTAATGCCTTTTATACAGTTATTAGATTCACCCTCGATGCATGAGCGTAGCAATGCGCTTCATTTACTGCAGCATGTATCTGATTCTAATACTGCAAAAAATTTTATTGTTAAACATGGTGGTAATAAATTATTGCGCTTAATAAATTTACGTCAACCCATCAATCATTTTCCTGCGTATGAATTACTAAAAAAAATAAGTGGTCGTGATTTTGGTGACCAAAATATATCGGCGTGGAAACGATGGTTATTTAAAGCGTGTCAAGAGTTATAGGCAAGTAAACATTAGCTAAGTGATCAAGGATTAAATCGCTAGGCTACCAACCAAAGGAGAAAAATATGGAAATGAAGCAAGAACGAGTATTGGCTTATAGATTGGCACAAACGCTTGATGAGCATGAACTTGCAGAAGTTGCTGGTGGGGAAGTATCTACTGGCAAAACAACAGTAAGACCGTCCGGTTCCCCGGGAAGTTGGGATATGTCTTGGGATGTTTCTCTTGATTGGTAGTGAGAGAAGGTATAGACAGGGCTTGGTTAGCCCTGTTTCATAACGGATCAGGTTAATGGAGACGACTGAAGAAAAGCGCCAAAATCAAGGGAAAAATCGATTTAATCAAAGCGTTCATATTCGGTGATGGATAGTATTGAATCTATTTTTTAATGAGACATTGGAGTTTTACGTAAGTCTAACTGACATAGGATATAAGGTGAGACTATTATGAGGCTATTGATTCCAACCGAGCCAGATGATTTACATGCCGTATTAGTTAAAATTGCGATGGAAAAACGAGGCCATGAAGTAAGGTTATTATTTACAGCAGACCAGCCAACGCGTCAAAAAAATTCCATACTACTAACGGATAATAGTTATCAGTGGAAAAACTCTGATCGCTACAGTTCGTTTGTCGAGAATGATTACGATGTCGTCTGGTGGCGACGGGCACGTAAACCATTTCTTCCGAAAACTAGTGTTCATCCGGATGATTATCAGTTTGTTACTCGTGAGAATCATCTTTTTTATGAGTCATTAACCGATAACCTAGCTCCGAATGCTTGGTGGATTAATTCAAAACAATCGGCAGTTCGTGCTAACTCTAAGTTATGGCAATTAAAAATTGCTAATGAATGTGGGATGAAAATTCCTATCACTTTGTGTTCCAATGATCCCTATGATATTCGTGATTTTTTGTTAAAAAATGAAAAAAAAGGCGTCATCTATAAACCATTATGTTCTAATTTTTGGTTCGAAGATAATCGCATGAAAATTTCTTATACCACCAAAATAACCTTTTTAGATTTGCCCAGTAATCGAATATTACAATCCACTCCAGGTATTTATCAGGTTGAAATCAAGAAGAAATATGAGCTTCGAGTGACCTGCTTTGGATCCTATCTGGTTGCCGCTAAATTAAATTCACAAGAACATGCAAAAGGTAAATTAGATTGGCGTGCTATACCCGCTACAGATTTAAAAATTGAGCCTTATCGATTACCTGCATTTATTCAGAGAAAAATTAGAAAATTTATGTCAAAAATTGGTTTGGTATTTGGTTCAATAGACTTAATTGTAACCAATGATAATGAATTTATATTTTTAGAGGTCAATGAACAAGGCCAATTTTTATGGTTAGAAGATCATAACCCTGAGTTATCTATGCTCGATATATTTGTGAATTTTTTAGTTAAAAAATCATATGTTTTTAAGTGGAATAAGGCTGTAGAACGTCATAACTTGGATGATTATCGTTGTGAAATGATCGCAATTCATCATGAAAATATGCAACGACATTTAATGTTAAATCATATAAGTAGTTCTAACGATGCATCCTAATCGCTGAGCAAAGCAGAGTCTATCAATCATGGCATCAAACGTACTACGTACTGTTTAAAGCCGAGATAGGAGCTTTGCGTAAGGACCAATGAATAGTTAGCAAAGATAAGGTATATACATGAATAGAATAATTATTATTTTTTTTATCATGGTTTCATCATCAGCAAATGCTAAATGGCTGATTGATATTTATGGCGATCGAGATCGCAAGATTGATAAAATATTAATTCATTACTACGATAAAATAGAACAAATAGAGCATTCTCTTCAACAACTGGGGCTAAAAAAATTTCCTTCAACACAAGATAGCGAATTATTTAAACAAATTTTAGTTAAAAAAATATTACTATCCGAAGAGTTACGTAGTCAATTGAAATTAAGTTATCTCAGTTTTGACACTATCTATTATCCTGAATCTAGCAATTATTACACCACTATTGAAGTTATTAGTCCGAATACGCCATCGCGATTAAAGTTTTTAACGACCAATCAAACCAAGGATGAGACGAGTAACTCAACTAGATTTGAACAATCCAATTTAATTGATCAAGAGCTTGCCTATGAAGCAGTGGCACTAGATTTGATTATTAATCATCAATTGTCTTCCAAGGTTAGTCATTGTTCGGCATTTCATTGTAGTTGGGGCTTTAATCATCCTAAACTTAAACCTTATTTAGCGATATTTAATAAGGGCGCTAAGCAGCAGAAAAACTTAATTTTACAAACATTAAGGTCCCATATAAATCCACAAAGAAGGACTGCTGCTGCATTGTTGGTCGGTCATTTTAATAATCCTCAGGCAATCATCACTACGCTGTTGCCCCATGTACGAGATAAGGATGCTAGTGTCAGAAATATGGTAATACGGGTTATTGGTGCAACAATGTCGGTAGCCCACATTTATAAGGTCGATAGTGCAGCATTTATCGAACTGTTAGCATCTCCTTATGCGACTGATCGCAATAAATCTCTATATGTTCTAGAGCAAATTAGTCATGATCCAGCAAGTCATCGTCAGCTTATCAATAATGCTGGTCGCCAATTAATTGATTTATTGCAATTAAAACAACCCAATAATCATGATATTGCCTATGCCATTTTGAAGAAAGTTAGTCGTAGGAACTTGGGCGAAAATGATATCCAGGGTTGGAAACATTGGCTAATGAAACAGCATCGATAAGGATACATTATGCAGCGTGTTAATCAGCCCCGCTCATTATTTAGACGCGAAGTTTTATTGAAGCAACAACATCGTGTCTACGGCTCTTTATTCATCAATACACCGGTTAGTTATCGGATCATTTCTTGGTTGTTGGCTGTGTTATTGTTACTCATATTAATTTTTCTACGATATTTTGAATTGTCCGAAAAATTTATAGTAGCCGGCTACTTAGATTCCACGAAAGGTGTCGTCAGTGTCTTTACTTCTAAAAGTGGGGTCATTGCAAAGTGTTTTATTCAATTAGGTCAACAGATAAAAAAAGGGGCTATTCTCTATAGAATGAATATCGGTGAGGATGGTATTAATCATACAAGCTATCATCAAGTACTGAGCAAACTGTTATCACAACGAAATGCGATCATTCATGAAATCAATGATAAAAAGCAATATTTATTAGTTTTAGCACCACTATTAAGAAAAAAATACATAACTCAAGCCAGCTATCGTCAGCAGAACGAACAATTGATTGCTTTGCAGCAAAGCAAAGATAGTATCGACATCAAAATTATGGAACACAAGCAACGGCAATCTTATGATCTATATGCACCAGTAGATGGAGTGGTTGCTAGTATTAATCATCATGAAGGTCAATATGTTCATGCGGAAAAATTATTACTAAAAATTATACCCAAAAAATCGAAGCTAATCGCACAATTATTCATTCCAGTGAAACAATCGGGTTTTATTCAACCAAATCATCAAGTTATTTTACGTTTGGATGCTTATCCTTGGTCGTATTTTGGCACTATCCATGCGAAGGTAAAAGAGGTTCAGCAAGTTGTTTTAACTGATGCAGAAGATGATAAGCCTATACGTATTGGTGAACCTTACTACAAGGCTATGGTGGAACTTCCCAATCAATCATTTTTCACAAATGGTCAATTAATAACCATAAAGCAAGGCATGACCTTAACCGCAGTGATTGTTGGTCCTAAACAAACATTATGGAAATGGTTTTTTGCTCCTATAGTTCATGTGACTGGAAGTCTTCAATCATGATTCAACGAATGTTAAAGCTATTCCCTAAACATAAGCGTAAGCTTCCAATTATTTTGCAGGATGAAACAGCTGAATGTGGCCATGCTTGTGTGGCGATGATTAGCAATTATTTTGGCCATGATCTTGATTTACTTAGCCTTCGTGCGATAAAGGGGACCACTAATCGTGGAGTAACGTTATTAGATATTAGTCAATTATTTGAACAATTGGGTCTGGTTACTCGCGCTATTAAAGTATCCTTGAACGAACTGCATTTAATAACTTGTCCAGCCATTCTTCATTGGAATATGAATCATTTCGTTGTTTTAAAAGCAGTAAAAAAAAATAAAGTAATTATTCATGATCCAGCGATTGGCTTGCGTTCTTGTACTTTTGAGGAAGTGTCTCAATCATATACCGGTATTGTTTTAGAGGTTGCGCAGGATATTTCTTTTCATAAAATTCACAGTCAGCATCAACTTACTCTATTTGAATTGTTAAAAAATATTCACGGTATGCAGCGTTTGTTGGGCTTATTATTGATGTTGGCAATGACTATTGAGCTACTCAATCTAATTAGTCCATTATTTTTACAGTATGTTACTGACAAGGTTATTGCCTTTGCTGAGTATAGTAATTTATACACGATAGCACTGGGATTTTTGCTAATATCTCTCTTGCAACAGCTGGCTGACTATTGGCGTGGTCACTTAGTAATATTTGCTACCAATCATTTGAATGAACAGTTTGCAGCCAACTTAATGAGACATCTGTTAAAACTGCCTCTATCCTTTTTTGAAAAACGTCACAAGGGTGATTTACAATCAAAATTTCAAGCGATTGATCGTATTCAGGAAAAAATTAGTACCGATTTTGTTAATGCCGCTTTAGATAGTCTATTAATTATTGTTAATTTTTTGGTCATGATCTGTTACAGTGGTTTTTTAACCAGCATAGTTATTTTGTCTTTAATCGTGTGTTTTTTTATACGTTACGCATCCTTCCAAGCATTTAAACGACAGAAAGAAGCATCGATTAGGCAGCATGCTAAAGCTGCCACAGTATTTTTAGAAACATTACAAAGTATTTTACCCATAAAAACTTTTCTTAAAGAACGAATTCGTTTTAATACTTGGCGAAATACTTATGTGGACTCTTTAAATGCTGATATTGTCGTTGCTAAAATGAACCTGCGGTTTCAGTTGGTAGAGCAATTATTGTGTCATTTAGAGCACGTTCTAGTGGTTTGTCTTGGTGCGGGATTGGTTGCTAATCATCAATTATCTACGGGTATGTTGCTAGCATTTTTAGCGTATCGAACCTTATTAGTCGGTAAAGCTTCTTCGCTGATTGAGCATATAATTGATTACAAATTAATCGCGATACAACTACAACGTTTAGGCGATATATTGTTTCAGGCTCCTGAACCTATCATTGAACGATCGTTTCAGCCATTCGATTACAAAGGTGCATTAGAGGTTAGCAATTTATGCTTTCGGTACGAGTCAGGCGATCGACCTATTTTAGATAATCTTTCGTTTACTATTGCGCCTGGAGAAAAAATCGCGGTTATCGGTCCTTCTGGTTGTGGTAAATCGACGTTGGTAAAAGTTCTCATGGGATTATTGCCATACGATAGTGGTCATATCTTGTTGGATGGTGTCTCGGTCAATCTCTTGGGTTTATCTAACTATCGTCAGATGATAGCTGCAGTGATGCAAGATGACTGCTTATTAAGTGGTTCAATAGCCAATAATATTACTTTTTTTGATGAACAATTTGATATATATCGTTTACATCAAGCAGCTAAGCACGCATGTATAGAGGAGCTGATTAATAGTTTGCCCATGGGATATGAAACTCTTGTGGGGGACATGGGTTCTACTCTTTCAGGTGGTCAGCGTCAGCGTATACTATTGGCCAGGGCTTTGTATAAAAAGCCGAAAATATTATTTCTAGATGAAGCCACCAGTCATCTAGATCTGGAGAATGAGGCTAAGATTAATCAGGCTTTAAGGGCATTGAATATGACACAGATTATCATTGCCCATCGGCCAGAAACCATACGAATGGCTGATAAGATAATCGACTTAGGGCAATTTTTTTCTATAGCGGCTTCATAATTAATGGGTTGTCGACTTCCCTATATTTTTTTAATAGCGTTTCAACTTCATCGATATTTTTCTGTGATTGGGTTTTGCTAAAAAACAGATGTCCTGTTGTTAGGTAGTAAGTTCCTAAAATAATCAGTCCAAATCCTGTTAAGGCAATCAAGAGATTAGCAATAATATTTTTAGACCAGCTACGGTGCATCGCCATTTCATGATCTTTCGAATGTAGTTTTTTAAGAAATTGGTTAGCAAAGGCCGCTTGGCTTGATTTTTGTTCAGCATCAGATAATTGAATAAAACTATTTAAATCGTTAAATAACTCGATAGACAACAACATTGCCGTATGGCCTTTAAGCTCACCACGTTGATACAATTTGAAGCCGTAGGCATGCATTTTATGTATGCTATTGACTAATTGTTTTAGCGACGCTGATGATTGTTGATGCTCAATCTCAAATTTAAAATACATCGGGTCATCGACTGTTTCGGAGTTAGACTTGGCTATGCTTGTATCCGAATGTAGGAGTGGAGCCTCCTCCGAGGGCAGCAAGGTGGGTAACTCAATAGTTGCTGCAACAGGGATATCACTGTCCCTTCTGGCGGGACTATTCGGAGCTTCATGATTGTTAACTGTCTCTAGCCAACCAAAGGTGTCTAATGCTGGATTATACTTTTTAAAAATCAAGACGGCATCGTTAATAAAGGTTTGCCATGCTTTAAAATGTGGCTTGGATGGAGCCACAGGCCAGCCTAGTTGCGTGTAGTCAGGCCGAAATTGTTCAGCCTCTTTGGGTAGTGTAAGCGTAGATGTAGGACGATGATCGCGAAGACTTATAATCATGGCCAAAAAAAGTTCTGTGCGCAGATCGTGAATACATTCACCCTGGGCATCTTTGTATACCGGGATTTCACCTTCCTCAAAAATCGAATAGACATAGATCATAAAATATCTTCCAAGATGCTCTAAGTCTTGTACCAGCTTCTCTCTAAAAGATGATTCAATGTCATTCGTTAATTCTTGTTTTGAGTTTATGATGATGTGATTGGTTTTTCTTGCTACTTTTTGCGTAATATAAGATATTTCAGGCATTATTATAGCTACTATGCATTTTTAATTTAATGTATTTTACGTGATCTGGTGCGTAAATCAAAATTATTTTCGTCAGTTTGGTTGCGAGTGAGAGCTAACTCGATTTGAGCCCTTTTTCCCAGGACCGTTCGCCCTGAGGCGCGTGCTACGCACGCGTCTCGGTGTGACCGGCATGGTCAATAGCGAGTTGGTGAAAGTCCAACTATAGCCCCGAAAGGAGGGAATTAATAGGCAAAACAGCAAGGGTGTCTGAAGAAACTGTACTAGAGTATTTGGTGTCGTACGACTTAGATCCAGCCCACATTCCGCAGCAAAATCAAGAATAAAACTGCCAATATAATTTCCCAAGG
>JBMLTO010000054.1:0-25958 GCA_049239925.1 Legionella sp.
GACCTTAGCCTGGGGGCCTTCATCATGATTAAAAAAAGTGAAGATCCTACAGGGCAAAGGCCCAACCTACAACAGATTGATTAAATTTTAATGCGACAGCCGTGCTATTTATAGTCGTTGGCAAAGAAATACCGGTGTTTGAAATAGCAATAGTCATGTTATGATCCGTTCTTTCGATAACCATCCTAATCATTGTGCTTAATGACTCCTGTGAAAACTTATCGGGTATAGGACCTACGCTAGCAGCAAAGCTTGCTAAATGTGGTATTCACACCATACAAGACTTATTGTTCCATCTTCCCTATCGTTATCAAGATCGTACCCGCATCACCCCAATTCAAGATCTACGTGCTAATGATTGGTCTGTTATCACTGGTAAAGTTTGTAAAACAGAAATAAAATACGGCAAACGCATGATGCTTTATTGTTATGTCGATGATAAAACTGCCATCTTAAAACTACGTTTTTTTCATTTTAATCAACAGCAAGTTGCCCTAATGAATGAAAGCCATGCTATACGGGCTTTTGGAGAAGTCAAAGAATTTGCCAATACATTAGAAATGATTCATCCTGAGTACCAACTACTTAGCATTGACCAAGATTTTACGGTTGAAGAGACACTCACACCCATTTATCCAACAACAGAAGGTCTTAGTCAAAAACGGTTGAGACAACTTGTTCGTGTCGCCTTCAATAGCTGTCAACAAGAGTTACGACAACTTGAGTGGATGAAAAACGAACAATTAGAAACATTACAGTTTATGCCTATGGCCAGTGCCCTTGCCTGCCTACACAATCCACCACCAGATATAGCATTACGCACCTTAGAAGAGGGCCACCACCCTGCTTTGAAACGTCTCGCATTCGATGAACTATTAGCTAATCGTTTAAGCATGCAATTTGCTCGCGGACAACGGATGATGCTAACCGCACCGCCGTTCAAAGAAAATAAAATGATAGAACAACAATTTCTCTCAGCATTACCATTTAGTTTGACAGGCGCTCAACAACGAGTGTATTGCGACATTAAAAACGATGTTGCGCAGCGAAAACCAATGTTACGTTTGGTACAAGGTGATGTGGGAGCAGGTAAAACAGTCATTGCAGCACTGGCTGCCTTACTTGCAATTAACAACGGTTATCAGGTTGCCTTGATGGCTCCTACAGATATTCTTAGCGAACAACACTTTAACAAGCTATTAGAATGGTTTGTACCATTAAAGATTAGCGTATTAAAACTGAGTGGAAAAACAAAAGCCAAAGAACGAAAACTCACGCTAGCAGCTCTGGAAGATCATACATGCCAACTAATTGTTGGCACCCATGCTTTATTTCAAGCAACTGTTAATTTTGCCAAACTAGGATTGGTCATTATCGATGAGCAACATCGATTTGGAGTAACCCAACGACTCGATTTGCAACAAAAAGGACAAACCGCCACATGGACTCCTCATCAGTTATTATTAACAGCAACCCCTATACCAAGAACTCTAGCAATGACTCAATTTGCTCACTTAGATATCTCCCTACTGGATGAACTACCGCCAGGACGAACGCCCGTACATACAGCCGTTGTTAGCCAAGAAAAACGACAGATGGTGATTGCAAGATTAGAAGATGCTATTAACCAGGGTCGGCAGATTTATTGGGTTTGTACCTTAATCGAAGATTCGGAAAAATTACAATGCATGGCAGCCACCGCAACTGCTGAAAATTTACAAGTACATTTGCCAAATAAACGCATTGGTCTCATTCATGGACGGATGAAAGCCGTCGAAAAAGAAGCAATCATGTCTGCTTTCAAAAATCAGGACCTTGATATTTTAGTCGCAACAACAGTAATCGAAGTAGGTGTTGATGTACCCAATGCCAGTCTCATGATCATTGAGAATGCAGAACGATTAGGCTTATCGCAACTTCACCAATTACGTGGTCGAGTTGGACGTGGAACTATAAAATCTCACTGTATTCTTATTTACCAAGCACCCTTATCGACTATTGGTCATGAACGTTTACAAGTCATGCGAGAGACCAACGATGGCTTTATCATTGCTGAAAAAGATTTACAATTGCGAGGAGCCGGTGAATTTCTGGGAACCCGTCAAACAGGATACCGCCAATTTTGCATCGCAAATTTAGACCGCGATCAAGCACTGCTGCCCTCAGTGGTTTCTATAGCTAAACAATTATTAACTGATGATCCGTTGACCGGTAAACTTATCGCAAAACGCTGGTTAGGCCATTTTGAGTCATTTTTACAAGGTTGATTGTGTAGTCCATCTGACTATCCGATAGATAATTATATGACCCTAAACATCGATCTCCATTCATTAACTGATAACCAAGGATCTGGCATGAAACGACAGCAACGCTATTTTGAAGCCAAACGAGTCACCATGATTGGTGGTGGTGTCAATGTATTGCTAGGATTTACAAAACTTATCGGCGGATTGCTTTTCAACTCACATGCATTGGTAGCTGATGGTCTGCACTCTTTTTCCGATTTACTCAGTGATATTATGGTCATTTTTGCATCAAAAATAGGCAGCCAAGATGCTGATCACTCCCATCCTTATGGTCATCAACGTATTGAAACAGCAGCAACTTTATTGTTAGCTCTACTGCTGATTTTAGCTGGAATTGGTATTGTTTGGGACTCCGTGTATCAAGTGATGTACGCAATAGTAGTAGCCCCCGATTGGTTAACAATTCCCATTGCTGTATTATCAATAGTAGCGAATGAAATTTTATTTCATTACACTGAGCTAGCTGGAAGACGAATTGACTCAGATCTGTTAGTAGCTAATGCCTGGCACCATCGTGCTGACGCTGCTTCGTCATTGATTGTGTTACTCGGATTATTAGGTAGCTTGGCAGGATTTTCCTACCTGGATGGGATTGCTGCGATTATTGTTGGTCTATTAATTATACACATGGGGTGGAGCTATGGCTGGAATAGTGTACAAGAATTGGTTGATAGCGCTATAGCACCTCAAACCCTTACGCTCATCAAAGAAACAATTTTGAATACGGATGGCGTAATAAAGATACATCAACTACGCAGCAGAATGATGGGACGTGATATTTTTATCGATGTACATATCCAAGTAGCACCCTTTATTTCAGTCTCAGAAGGTCATTTGATTGCCCAACAAGTTCATCATGAATTGCTTATTACGGTAGCGCAATTGAAAGACGTGACTGTACACGTTGATCCTGAAGATGATGAACTATGCAGCCCATCTTTGAACCTACCCAGCAGAGCTCAACTAGAACAACTCTTTTTCTACCCTTGGCAAAAAATGTATCCTCATATTCATTCTTGGGTCATTCATTACCTTGATGGCAAGATTAGTATTGATTTAGCATGCTATGCGATCCCTAAGAATCATCAACAATTGCGTGCTCAAATAGATAATGATTTATTGAAGCAAACATATTCAATCACAGTGAGATTATTGATCATAGAAAAAATATATGAGCATTAAATTAAACTTGCTAAATAGAACTTGGGCAAATAGTATGCAGCACTAAGTGCTCATTTTAGATAGAGGAATAAACGATGATGGCCATGGCTACCTTAAAATTTTTTTTTGCCGTAAGTATTCTTGCAGTAATCTTACTAGCAGGATGGTACCCATTCAAACAAAGATGGGATCAAGATAAACATATTGATTTTTCTTTAGGTGAAACACTAGCGACTGGTATATTTTTAGGTGCAGCTTTATTACATATGCTACCTGAAGCTGATACCATGTTTAAGAAACTCGGATATGATTATCCTTTTGCTTTTATTATTACAGGTATTGTCTTTCTTATTTTTCTATGGCTTGAACATTTAGGTAAAGAATTATACCATCAAGATACAGCGCATCCTGCATTCGCTTTACTTGCATGGTTAATGCTCTCTATACATTCACTCGTACTAGCTGCTGCATTAGGATTTAGTCATGATTCAGCTGTAGTAATTATGCTTTTTTTGGCCATTATTACTCATAAATGGGCTGAAAGTTTTGCAATTGCCGTACAATTAAATAAAAGCTCATTATCAACTTACAGTTGCTTGATTTTTTTCATACTATTCGCCTTCATGTCCCCTATTGGTATCTGTATAGGCTGGTATATTGATCATGATGTCAGCACTCAATCTATTCTAGATCCAATCCTGATTGCAATTTCTGCTGGTACTTTTCTTTACCTTGGCACCTTGCACGGCTTAGAGCGATGCGTCATGGTTAAACGTTGCTGCAACCTGAGGGATTTTAGTTTTGTTATCATTGGTTTTTTGATAATGGCATCTGTAGCAACTTATCTGTAATGACTATTCAGCAATAAAATTAACAAAATATTAGACAACATCCCTGAGATTTTTTTAAACAAGATTTAATCTTAACCTGGGAAAAATAGCTAAAGTTGAGTAGAACTGTGAGCTTGATTATGGTCAGGGGATCAGTGGGGTGCTTAATTCAAGATAAACTCTTGTCTAAAAAGACTTCCGGGACGTTACCTAAAAGAACAGCATACCTAGAATCACTTGCTCATGCTCAGCTCCCAAAGGATCTCCGCGGTTGAATTCTGAATGATATCACTCAGAATTTAGCTGCGGAATGAACAATCGATAGCCCCTTAAGACTTGCTATTAGAGCTTGTTGATGACTATACCTTTGTCACTTTTTGCTCATAAGCTTGAGAATTATCCTGCTGATTTGATTGCGATACTGAAGGGAAAAAACTATCAAGACTGCTATGAGTCGCTAATCGACTTACGCTGTTATCCTGTTCTGCTTCATACAAATCAAGAATAAAATTGCTGGCATATTCTTTTTGATTAATTGCTTTGACCTCTTTTATAGCCCCCTCTTTAAATGCAAGCTCGAGATGCACACAATATCTTTCTTGTTGATTGGCTGCCATTTGAATACAACAAATGCTATCAAGCGGAATAGGAGCAATACCTAAAGCAGCAATAGTATTAGTTGAAAAATCAAATTCACCTGGTGTCATATTGGATATATAGTTTTTTATTTGATCATTCAGCTGCACGACCCTTTCAGCTGTAATTTTGGAGATAGGTATAAACTGTGAATTATGATCAGCGACAGATTCTGAAACAAAACTAGATAACGAAGCAGATTCATCTGAGCGGTAGAGCGCCTTAGAAATATCACTACTATTCATGGTTGAATTAAACTTTAACTTTCCCTTGGTTCCAAAAATGGAACCAAGATCCATCAATACGGAAAGATTATTTTTGTTAGAGATATAGATGAACTGAATTCTCGATACATGATTGAGCTCACCTTTGGAATATTGGAATGGCAATCCATGTCCATGGTTTCTTCCAAAAATAGTAACCTGGCATTCTTCGCTTTGTATACCCTTTTGAGAAAGGGCTATCGGATACTCCTTTAATAAAGACAATGTAAAATACTTTAAAAGTCTGCGTTTTTTTTCAAAATCGAGCATAGAGTTATTTTTATCGGTCAATTCTTTCATTAACTCAGCTAGTTCTTTTTCCAACTGCATACATTCATTAGAACTATCTTCTATCCATATAGTTTTCCAAATACCAACTAATTTTTCAGCAGATAGCGGTAATTGTGGAACTAATAATTCATATTCTTTTACTAGCGATGCCAATCTTTTTTGATGCTCAACTTCAAAATTTTCTATAGGGGCAAGCTCATGGTGTTTAGATAAAGGTAAAACAATGGCTAAATAAGATAGATTAATATGATTGACTACTCTGTCGTACAAGTTGGCAAGCTCTTCTTTAGTCAACTGATGTTGTTGAGCTTGTTTTTTTATAGTCAGCTCCTTTATTTGCGCAAGCAGCCTCGTATAATGTTCTGCCCATCGAATTTCATCATCATATGTTTTTTCATATAATTTAATAAAACGGGTAAGAGATAAGCTATCGTTTTCTTGGTTAAGCGTTATGCTTCTATGATTTTTCGTGCGTTGTATGAGTTCGTTATATTTAGCCGGCATTTATGATCCTTATCATAATGTTATAATAATTAACATTGCAGGCTTTTTAATATAACTATGCCGATAAATCAAGCACAAATTAAAAATTATATAATAAATGTTTTATTAACAAGTAATTTGTGTCAAACCTCCCATATAACTTCGTAAAACTGCTGGCACAGTAATATTGCCAGCTTTGTCCTGATAGTTTTCAAGAATCGCAACTAAAGTTCGTCCTACAGCTAAGCCAGAACCATTTAGGGTGTGGACTAATTCGATATCGTTTGTTTGCTGATTACGATAGCGAGCCTGCATTCGTCGCGCTTGAAAAGCCTCCATATTACTACATGAGGATATTTCCCTATATTTATTCTGACTTGGAATCCATACTTCTAAATCATAAGTCTTAGCAGCACTCGCACCCAGATCACCAGTACACAAACTGATTACCCTATATGGCAATTGCAATGATTGCAAGATCACCTCAGCATGATAGGTCAACTGTTCTAGAGCTTCATACGATTGTTGTGGATGAGTAATCCAGACTAATTCTACTTTTTCAAATTGATGTTGACGAATCATCCCTTTCGTATCTTTACCATAAGATCCTGCTTCACTGCGGAAACAAGGCGAGTGACAGGCATAGCGAATAGGTAATGATTCTGAAGAAAGTATCATGTTTCGAACAGTGTTGGTCACTGGTATTTCAGCTGTAGACGTCAAATAATAATTGCCATCATTTGTCAATTTGAATAAATCATCTTCAAATTTTGGTAGCTGTCCAGTGCCATATAAACTATCAGCGTTAACAATATAAGGTACATAAATTTCTTGATAACCATGCTTTTCGGTATGTACATCTAACATGTACTGGGTTAAAGCACGTTGTAATTTTGCCAACTGTGACTTTAAAACAACAAAACGACTTCCCGTTATTTTTGCCGCTAAAGCAAAATCCATTTGCCCAAGTGCTTCACCTAAGTCATCATGGGATTTAACTTCAAAATCGAAAACAGGAATTTGCCCCCAAGAACGAATAACAATATTATCATTTTCATCGTTTCCGATGGGAGTCGATGAATGTGGTAAATTTGGTAAGCTCATGGTCATCGTCTCGAGCTGAGCTAAAACTTGTTCTAGCTCAGCTTTATTAGCGATCAAATCTGCGCTAATTTTATTCACTTCCTCTCGCATTGGCTCTATATCTTCATGCCTTGCCTTTGCTTGACCAATTGCTTTGGAACGCTGATTACGTTCATTTTGCAAATTTTGTGTTGTAATTTGCAATTGCTTACGCCGCTCATCTAATGTTTTAAATACATCAGCATCAAATTTATAACCACGGGTCGCTAAACGCTCAGCAACTAAGTGATAGTCTTCGCGGAGTAAATATGGATCTAGCATTTTTTTTCCTGTTAAAGCTCATAGTATCGTTTTGATCTACCAACGACATTATGAAGATATTATCCAAATTTTAAGCTAATTATTTGAACGAGTCTATGAATAACCTTTATTGAATTGAATGATCAAAAATTATGGTACACAAGTATAGATACTCTCAACGCGTTGTAAATAAAGTTATCTTACTATACCTCGTGTTGACTGCCGCAATGCATCAATTATCAATTCAACTTCAGCGCAACTTTTTTGTAATTGGGCGAGCTCAGTTATGGCCTGTTGCACGGTGAGACCTTTGCGGAAGACAATCTTATACGCCCTTCTGAGACAATCAATTGTCTCAGAAGAGAAACCTCGCCTACGTAGGCCAACTGAATTTATACCATATGCTGAGGTAGTATGACCGGCAATCATGACGTAAGGAATAACATCTTTGGTGATGTACGTTGCTCGAGCAATAAAAGAGTACATTCCTATTCGGCAGAATTGGTGGACAGCAGCATAAGGTCCAATATTGGCATAATCCTCTACCATCACATGGCCAGCAAGAGCTGAATAATTGACCATGATGATATGATTTCCAACCATACAATCATGGCCTACATGTGTATAAGCCATTAAAAAATTATTATTTCCAAGCCGTGTAATGCCTCCACCTTTTACTGTTCCGCGACTGATTGTACAAAATTCGCGTATAACATTACCATCGCCAATTTCTAATTGTGTCGGTTCCCCATTGTAGGTGATATCCTGCGGCTCATCACCAATGGATGCAAACTGAAAAATTTTGTTGTGCTTACCAATAGTTGTTGGTCCTTGGATAACAACATGAGGGCCAATCCAAGTTCCCTCGCCTATGCTTACATCAGCACCAATAATTGTTCCTGGGCCAACCGTAACGCCTGCGGCTAATTTAGCTGATGGATGAATCACTGCATACTCATTTATCACTTTTTATTTCCTTGACTGCACTCATTAGATCTGCAGAGCATGCAAGTTTATCAGCAATAAAAACTTCACCATGCAAACGCCAAAAATCGCCTTTTTGTGCATTGAGCTTAACTTCTAATCTAAGTTGATCCCCTGGTGTAACAACCTGTTTGAATTTAGCATTGTCAATTCCAGCAAAAAAATATAAAAACTCATAACCATCGCGGGGAGTACGTGAAAGGTTCGATAGAATTGCACTTGCTTGTGCCAATGACTCAAGCATTAAAACTCCAGGCATGATCGGATTGCCAGGAAAGTGCCCGGGGAAAAAAGGTTCGTTAATAGTTACATTTTTAATAGCCGTCAAAAAATCGAATTCTTTATAATCTAGAACTCGATCAACCAGTATAAATGGATAACGATGAGGTAATAAATTTAATATTTTACTAATATCGACAGATGCACTCATACAGTCACTTCTCTCATGGTCTGCTACTAATTAATTAATTGAGTATCATTAAAGCACAACGGGGGGAGCCAATTACCGCACGTTGTGCTCATCATGACTTTGAGATTAAACTATCAAAAGTCAATTATTCCGCACAAATTAACCTCAATTATTTAATCTCATCTAATACTTTAACAGTAACATCTAATGCTTGACTGCTGTACGGAGCTGCATCTTTTTGTAATACGATGTCATACTTATCAGTTTCAGCTACTTTTGCGATAGCGGCTCGTATTTTATTATAAAATTCTTCCATAGCTTCATTATGCGCGGTACTTAGTTCCTGTTGGTACTGTTGCCCTTCTCTCTCAAACTGTTGCTGTGTTGCAACAATCTTCTTCTCTAACTCTTTACGTTGGGTTTGGCTTAGAACAGCAGAATCCCGCTTAAATTTTTCCATGTCTTTTTTAAGACCATCTTCCATCGCAACTAATTTATCACGACGAGGTTTAAAAGCCTTTTCCAGTTTTTCTTGAATTGACTTCATTTGAGTCGAAGTTTGCATGATTTTCTGAAGATCAACAACGCCTATTTTGGTACCATCAGCAAATATGTTTGCACTAAACGTCGTCAACAATATTGCACTTAAAATAAAACCTAATTGCCTCATAATTACACTCCAAAAAGAAAATCTTAAAATCAAGTCTCTAAACCATCATGCGAAACAAATCCTAACATACTTCATTCTGCCTTGCGACATGATTAATACGTATTATTTACTCAAACCCTATCAACTAAAAGCTAGATGATAGGGTAAATTGGAAAAATTGTTCAATATCTGTTGGTTGTTTATTCAACGGTTTTGCTAAGCTAAACGCTAATGGACCAAATGGCGAACGCCACTCGACCGAAACACCAGCTGAATATCGTAAAGGACCAGCCGCGGTACCAGACAGTAAGGTCGGCATCGCACGTGTGAATACATTACCTGCATCCGCAAATATAGTAGTACGAACCGTATCATGACTTAATGGGTAAGGTAAGATTAACCCAAAGCTACCATTCGTTAACAAGTTTGCGCCGATAGAATTTCCTTGACTATCTTGTGGACCTAAAGAATAACTATCATATCCTCTCACCTGACCTGGCTGTGCGATTCCACCAGCAAAAAAGTTTTCGTAAAAGGGTAATCCCTGCTTATTAAATGTATTACCGTAAGCAACATTGCCCATCCCAGTGAAAATAAAGCCCCGAATCAGAGGATAGTAGACTCTTATTTGATAGGATGTTTTATGGTATTTAAACGATTCCTTTGCGGCAGGCAATGCAACTAATACCGTTGCTTGCTGATTAATACCATGCGTTGGATATGGCATCTGATCGTAAGTATTGCGATTCCATCCTGATGTCAAACGTAACTGATTGAAATTTCGACCATATAACTCGACAAATTTCTGAATTTGCTTCACACCACCTGCTGATTGGATTTTTAAGCCCTGATATCCATACCCATATTGCAAGCTACTGTTTTCATTGATAGCCATATTATAATTAACATCAACGCCATAACGATCAGAACTATAAGAGACTATATCGAGTTTATGTGGATCCACTTGTTGGAAATAAAGATTGACGCCACGACCTATACCCGTGTCGGTGTAGAAGGGATTATAATAATTAAACGAATAGTCTTTTCCCCAATAATTAGCATTAAATGCTACTCCCACTGTACGACCAGTACCCATAAAATTATATTGATTGAATGCGGCATTAAATTGCGGGCCAGTTGTACCATAACCCAAAGACGCATTAGCCTCAGCAGAAGGAGCTTCTTCAAGTTTTACATCTAAATCAACCTGATTATTGGTGCCCTCCACTGGGTTCGTTTTAATATCAATATTTTTTAAATAATTCAGCAAACGTAACTGGCGCTCTGATTCTTTAATATTATGTAAAGATAATAAAGAACCTTCATTTTGACGTATAATTGAACGCAACACATAATCAGCAGTTTTTGTGTTGCCAGAAAAATTGATGCGACGGACATAAACATGGCGGCCAGGATCAACAATGAAAATGATCGATACTGTTTTATTATTTTCATCAATACGTGGTTCAGCGTTTACCAAAGGAAAACCAAAGCCCAGATCGCCTAATGCCAAACCTATAGCTGAAATACTTTCTGTAACTTTCTTACGAGAAAACGTATCTCCTGGTTTAATTAGGACTAGCGACGATATTTTTTTCTTAGTAAGGATACTGTTGCCAGCAATCTCATAACCAGAAAAATGATATTGTGGGCCTTCTTCTAAATGAATATTGATAAAAACATCTTTTTTATCAGGCGATAACAAAACTTGTGACGATACGATGTTGAATTTCAAATAACCACGATCAAAGTAGTATGAACGTAATGATTCAAGTGAAGCATCCATCGCTGCTTTGGAGTATTGATCTTTTTTATTAAAGTAAGTAAAAAAATTGCTAGAAGTTAACGATAATTCTGACAAAAGCTGATGTGCAGGTACATCATGATTGCCAGTAATCTTAATTTCTCTGATGCGCGATACACGTCCTTCGGATATATTAACGCTTATTGCTACTCGGTTATCCGCTAATGCAGTAATTGTGGAACTAACCTGGGCATTGTATTTACCTCTAGCATTGTAGGCTTGCTTAAGTTCTTTCTCTAAATGCTCTAGTGATGAACGTTGAAATACATGCCCTTTCACTAAACCAAGTTCCTTAAGGATTTCCTTCATTTTATCATTGGGTATTTCTGAATTACCCACAATAGAAAATGAACCAATCGTTGCACGTTCGATTACTTGGACAATCAATGTATTACCTTGACGTTCAAGCATCACTGATTTAAAAAATCCAGTATCGTATAAGGCTCTTATTATACGGGGGGTCGAACGAGCACCAATCTCTTCACCAACCTGGACGGGTAGATAATTTAATACTGTACCAGTCGTGACTCGTTGCAAACCCGTTACTTTGATATCACGCACAATAAAAGTATCGGCGGCATAAACATCTATAGACCATAGCAGTGCAGCAGAACATGCGCTTGATATTATTTTTTTGCTTAATTTTTTCATTATAGTTATAACATCCAGGACAGCGTGCCAGTGACCCCTAAACGTATAGAGATAGCACGATAATACAAGGGACGCAGCAACACAATTTGCTTCTTTTTATAGTAAGCTTTTACTGCTGTCAATTCATAAAAAATATTTCTTTTTTCTAACATTAAATCATCTAAAGTAAACCAAATCAGCCGAATAATCTATTCATATCATTAACTAAACCCAAAAGCATCATAAGCATTAGTAATCCCAAACCCAAATAAGTTGCCACTGATTTTACCTCTTCGGATAATGGCCGTCTCTTTATTATCTCAATCAACATAAATAGTAAATGACCTCCATCAAGCATCGGTATCGGTAAAAGATTCAATACGCCAAGGCTAATACTAAGCAAAGCAAGAAAAACTAGGTAGTATACCAAACCTATACGTGCAGAATCACCAGCCCCCTGAGCAATTCCAAGCGGGCCACTCACTGTTTGCAACGATAATTTACCCAAAACTAATCGGCTAAATATCCTAAACGTAGCGTGAGTAAAATCTAGTGTCTGTTTCAATGCCAAATGAACGGCACCCCATGGAGACTCATGCTGCCAACGTAGCCAATCAGCAGGCCAATTGACTGGCTGAGAATGCATACCAAGGTAACCTTCCAATTTGCCATTAACAACTATGCTCCCAGGCAATACAACGATGCTTCTCGACTGATGCTGCCGTTGAAGTTGTATTTTTATAGGCTTTTCTGCATGTTTTTTTACATATGAAACCAGTTCTAACCAATCATCAATCCTATTCCCATCGACTGATTCAATCCGATCACCAGATAGAATTCCTGCTAATTGTGCTGGAGACTGATGAAGAACCTTCCCTACCATTGGAGGAATCTTAGGAACAAATGGGACAAGGCCCAAACTCGCAAGCAAATCAGGTTTCTGTGGATCAATTTGCCAATTTTCAAGCATAAGCTTCACTCGTCTTATCGTTTTATTATTCAACTGTCTGACAGTCAATAACAACGTATCGCTTGTTCCTAAAAATGGCATCAAACCATATTGAAAATCACGCCAACTCTGTATGGATTGATCGTTTAAAGCGATAATCTCTTCTTTAGGTTGCAAACCTGCATTTGCAGCAATGCTTGCTGGCTTTACCTGATCGATCATGGGAGCCAATGATTTAATCCCAATAACAAGACTTAGCCACAATAAAATAAAAGCAAATAAAAAATTTGATAATGGGCCAGCTACAACAATTGCTATTCTTACCCAAACTGATTGATTATTAAAAGCAAGATGGTGCTCATCAGCCGAAATTGTAGCATCAGTTTCATCTAGCATTTTAACATAGCCACCTAATGGAAACAGTGACCAAGTGTATTCAGTACCCCGTTTATCTTGCCAACGAGCTAGCGCTGTTCCAAAACCAAAAGAGAAGCGTAGTACTTTAACACCACACAGCCGTGCAACAACAAAATGCCCGGACTCATGTACAAGAATTAACAATAATAATGTCACCATCAGATAAATTACTGTTAACAACATCTCAAATTCCCGGTGGCAATAAGTCATAAACCCCATAATAAAAAAATGGTAACGCAGCAATTAAACTATCAAGGCGATCAAGTATTCCTCCATGTCCAGGTATCAACGATCCTGTATCTTTAATTTGCTGTCGGCGTTTTAACATACTTATAAATAAATCCCCAACTATTGAGATAAACCAAATGATACCGGCAATAAGGTACCAATTTAGAATGTACTGAGGATGAAAACAACTAGAAGCAAATAAAGCAACAACCATAACGAAAGCCAAACCACCAAGTACGCCCTCCACCGTTTTTCCCGGGCTTAGTTGAGGGATTAATTTATGATTGCCAAAACCCTTGCCAGCCATATAAGCCCCTATATCAGCCGCCCAAACCAAACAGAGAACATAAAGGAGTAAGTGCATGTGATGATAGCAATATAATTTAACTAAACAAGCTGCAAACAACGGTAACAACAAGAAGGCTACTGCAGCGACAATAATCGGGAAACCCCATACGTTTTTGGATTGAGGAAAGGTTAGCATTGCAGGCAATGCCAGCAGTAACCAAAATAATAAGCCTACTATTAACCAAATATCAAAATAATGAATACTAAATGCCACACTAGCAACCATCACGGCAATCCATACCACTTTAGCTATTAATGATTGTATGGGAATCAGTTGCATCCATTCCCATGCACATAAGGTTAACACCAAAATAAGCGTAGTAAGTAATACCCAGCTACTCGTGTAAAAAAGAACAAAAATGACTATCGGTATCAATAATAGCGTTGTAAACAAGCGCGTTTTAAACATCATAGCTTCCATCATTTATTTGTTGTGGTATACGACCATAACGGCGCTCGCGCCTACTAAAACTAAACAACGCTTTTTCAAATTCTTCATCATTAAAATCAGGCCAATGAACCCGAGAAAAATAAAGCTCCGTATACGCTAATTGCCAAAGAAAAAAATTACTAATGCGCTGCTCACCACTAGTACGGATGAATAAATCAGGATCTGATAAGTCTTTAGTATTTAATAATTGTTTAAACAGTTGCTCATTAATTTGTTCTGCACTGATAACACCGCTGGATAACTGCAAAGCCATAGTTCTTGCCGCCTGTATAATATCCCATTGACCACTATAGTTCACAGCAAGATTTAAAGTGAGTTTACTGTTTTTACTACAGGCTTCTTCAGCAGCAAACATCTGATCACGTAATTTAGCTGATAACTGGTGCCGCTCACCTATAAATCGAAGACAAACTCCATTAGCGTACAGTTCGTTGATTTCTTTTGCCAATGCCTCAATAAACAAATGCATTAAAAAATCAACTTCTACTTCTGGTCTTAACCAGTTTTCAATGCTAAAAGCAAATAAACTTAATGTTGCAATCTTCTTTTCTAGACAACATTTAACTACAGAACGAACTGCATCAAGCCCCGCTCGGTGCCCTTCCATTCTAGGCAAACCGCGATTCTCAGCCCATCGGCCGTTCCCATCCATCACAATAGCAACATGTTGCGGTAATTTTTGATTCACCCACTTCTTCCGTCAACAAAAATGTCCTATAGTTTACCTGCATTAGATAGTTATCGCGAATATAATTTGAATTTTCTAAACCAATTGTCTGAATCAATCTAAATTAATATTCGTGTTGTTGGCAATTCTTCCCAAAAAAATGTAAGTTAGATAACTTTTTAATCCCATTCGATCGGATGGTTAAACTTTCTTATAGGAATAACGATGCTAAAACCACTAGTACTGCTCATTCTTGATGGCTGGGGGTATACGCAAACAACCAAGCATAACGCCATTTATGCCGCCCAAACTCCCCAATGGGATGCTTGGTGGCACAGTAAACCACATATGCTTCTCAACGCCTCAGGTGACGCCGTTGGGCTTCCTGAAGGACAAATGGGTAATTCAGAAGTAGGACATATGCATATAGGCGCGGGTAGAGTGATTTATCAAGATTTAAGCCGCATAAACCATGCAATTGAACAGAATACTTTTGCACAAAACCCTGTTTTCTTAAGTGCTATTGACGCGATGAAGCAAACCAAGAAATCCATACATATTATGGGATTATTATCTGATGGTGGCGTGCATAGCCATGAAAACCACTTATTTGCATTTCTTCAACTCTGTGCAAAGCAATCTTTTAATGCGGTCTATTTACATCTATTCCTTGACGGGAGAGATAGCCCCCCACAAAGTGCCCACATTAGTTTAGAAAAATTAGAGCAACAATTGCAACAGACGCCAGTGGCAACTGTTGCCTCTATTAGCGGTCGTTATTACGCAATGGATCGAGATCAACGCTGGGAGCGCATTTTACCTGTTTACGAATTAATTACGGAACAAAAAACCAATCATCACTATGATACAGCAATACAAGCTGTATCAAGCTACTACCAACAACACATTACTGATGAGTTTATTCCACCTACAAGCATCGGCAAACCACCGATACTCACAGACGGAGATACCTTATTATTTTTTAATTTTCGTGCCGATCGAGCAAGAGAAATAACACAAGCATTTGTCGATGAACACTTTAGTGGCTTTCAACGGATTCATAAGCCGCATCTTTCCCGTTTCATCAGTATGACAGAATATGCAGAAAACTTGTCGACACAAATAGCCTTTCCTGCGCAACGATTATCCAATACGCTTGGTGAGATTATTGCAAAAAACGGTCTTCAACAGCTGAGACTTGCTGAAACTGAAAAGTATGCCCATGTTACATTCTTCTTCAATGGCGGTTCAGAACAAATATATCCTGGAGAAGAGCGCAAAATGATAGCCTCCGCGCAAGTAGCAACCTACGACTTAAAACCAGAAATGAGTGCACTGCCATTAACAGAAAGCTTAATCGAAGCTATATCGCAACAAAAATTCGATGTTATAATATGTAATTTTGCCAATGCTGACATGGTAGGTCATACTGGTAATTTTAATGCTACTGTCAGCGCCATTGAATGCCTTGATAGGTGTATGGAGCGGATAGGCCATGCATTAACATCCGTTGGCGGTCAATTACTCATCACTGCCGACCATGGGAATGCTGAGTTCATGTTTAATGAAACGACACGACAAGCACATACGGCACATACGAATCAGCCGGTCCCATTGATTTTCGTTGGAGACGGATTTCAGTTTAATAACACCACAGGGAGTTTAATCGATATTGCACCAACGATTTTATATCTTTTGGGAATTGAATGCCCTAAAGAAATGGCTGGTAAAATTCTTCTAACAAAAAACCAATGAAATTGCATATTAAATCACAAACAATTATCAATAGCTTAACCCGTCCATCTAAACGAAATGATAGGATTGCTAGCACAACGTCAACAAAAATCATACCAACTTTATTATTACTCGTATGGGTTACGACAATCCATGCAACCAGCAGCTCAGTTCAAGATGCCAACAATCAATTACAAGCTTTAGAAAAAAAAATCAAAACCATACAACGATCATTAGTCAACTCTCAACAGCGGCAAGGCTTACTCAACAACGAACTGACCCATACTGAGCGAAAAATTAGCGATAGTAATCGACAAATAAATACTGCAAAAACAAAACTACTCGATAATAAACAAGAAATTTTATCGTTAGAACGGCAAATCATCGAGTTAAAACAACAATTACAGGCCCAGGAAAAAAAGCTGGTCAAACAAATTCAAATTTTGTACAAGATCAGGAGCTATCAACCACTCCAAACATTGCTCAGTAAAAACAATCCTTATACTGTTGAACGTCTGTTAAGTTTCTACTATTACATATTAAAATCAAGACAGTCGACAATCATAAAAATACGAAGAACCAATCATGATCTGATCAACCATCAAAAAAAACTCAGCATAGATATTAAAGCGCAGCAACGCTTAGTTGACCAATTGACTCACCAACAACAGAAACTGCACGATGAAAAAATTTACCACCGTACGTTAATCAATGCCCTGGGTGAACAAATGCGTTCTCAACAACAACAGCTGACTAACTTTCAGCAAAACAGAGCGAGTCTAAGTAAAATACTTCACTCACTCCTACGACAGAGCCGCTTAGAAACTAAGGGTTCATTTGCACAAATGCGTCACAAATTACCAAGACCAATACGGTTACAAAAAGTAAATTATGCAAAAATGAATCAGGGAGTTACTTTTTTTGCTGAAGAAAACACCCCTGTTATTGCTGTATACTCAGGTAAAGTTGTTTTTAGCGAATGGCTCAAAGGATATGGGCTGCTATTAATTATCGATCATGGCGATGGATTTATGACATTATATGCCCATAATCAATCATTACTGAAACAAAAAGGAGCTAAAGTAACTGGTGGTGAACCGATTGCATCAGTCGGTCATAGCGGTACAATCAAACAAAATGGATTATATTTTGAAGTGAGGCAGCATGGAAAAGCAATTTCGCCGCTGCAGTGGATATCTTGAAAAGTCAGTCATGTCGATGCTAGGTATAACATGGATCCTACGAGTCTATAGACCCAAGTTAACACGGCCTTTAGTTAAGGCTAGCTTCAATTATTTCATGATACAAACTGGCATTTCATCGCTTGCAATCATAAACTAACTTTTATGACGATAGATATAAGGCTTACGAAAAATACCCAGGCAGGAACACAAAATAAAGTTAACCAAGGAATTGGTATTTCATTCGAGTCTTGATGCAATGAATACTGCTATGATTACCTCTCAAGAAGGAAGAGTTCATGTACTGCAGCAATAGCCCTCTCAGAACATTACTTCTAATACTTATACTGTTATTTTTTTATCCATTACAACTTTTAGCCACGAATGAGAATAGCCGACATCAACATCATATCCCGGTAGAAGAGGTGGAACGTTTTTCTAATGTTTTGGGACAAATTAAAAAATATTATGTGAGACCAACATCAGACAAAGAATTATTTGATCATGCCATACGTGGCATGTTAAATGGGCTTGATCCGCATTCGACCTATCTCGATGAACAAGATTTCAAGGAGTTACAATCGGCAACACAAGGGGAATTTGGTGGCCTGGGACTAGAAGTGACTCTGCAAGATGGCATGGTAAAAATTATAACTCCACTAGTTGATACGCCAGCCTATCAAGCGGGAATACAAGCAGGTGATATCATCATTAAATTAGACAATCAACTAACACAAGGCATAGGATTGAAACATGCAGTAAACTTAATGCGTGGGCCGATTGGCAGCAAGATTGTGCTAACAATACTCCGTCAAGGAGAAAAAGAACCACTGAAATTTAAAATAGTACGCCAAAAAATCGTGGTACAAAGTGTTAATAGTAAACTGATTGATCATAAATATGGTTACATTCGCCTCAGTCAATTTCAAGCACAAACAGCAATCGATATGAAGCAAGCAATTGCGCAGCTTACTCAACAAGCTGGCGGGAAACTACAAGGTGCAATACTGGATTTGCGTAATAATCCTGGTGGATTACTTGATTCTGCGATCGCAATAGCTGACTCATTTATTTCGAACGATAACGTTAGCAATCAAGAAATAATTGTCTACACACAAGGAAGGCTCCCTGGATCAAAGTTTACCGCTATCGCTACTCCTGGTGACATTCTTGAAAAAACACCAATAATTGTATTAATTAATAGTGGTTCAGCGTCGGCTTCAGAAATAGTGGCCGGTGCGTTACAAGACCATAAACGAGCAATCATCGTAGGAACACGTAGTTTTGGCAAAGGCTCAGTTCAAACCGTATTACCGTTAGACGAAAAACATGCCATTAAATTGACCACTGCCCTCTATTATACACCTTCCGGAACATCGATTCAGGCCAAGGGCATCACTCCAGACATTATGATTGAAAATATCAACGTACCTAAAGCTTCTGCTATCAACGAATCACGTATCAGTGAAACTAGTTTAAATCACCACCAGCTAACAAACCATGATGATAGAGGCTTAGCGTCTATCCGACCGGGAGAGTCTAGCAATTTACTACATGAAGACTACCAACTTTATACAGCATTAACTGTCTTGAAAGGTTTATCAATTGTAGGGCATTGACACATGCATACTGAACTTCACTACGTAAACTCATTCGAATAATGATTTAACTAATCAATTAAAGACCAACAAGATTTTCTATTGCTCAAGACGAGATGTCTTTGCGAATTAATTGTCACATGATATGATAGCCTCTCAGTTAATACCTTAGATTTTATGCATTTCACCAAGCTTATTTTTATAGCCTTTATTTTATACAGTTCTTCAGCTGTTTCAACGGTTGAGGAGTTTTTCAGCGAAGCTAAATCAGAGCCCCAACGTCTCTATACGTTTCTAAAGGAAATGCCTAAAGGTGGCGAGCTACATTATCATTTAGCAGGAGGAGCTTATCCTGAAATCATGCTAAAAATAGCTGCAAAAACAGATTATTGTTTAGATACTGATTATAAGTTAGTTAAACAACACCCCTGCTTGCAGAAGTTAACTGTTGCCGATACCAAAAAAAAATCGCCCCTTTACAAAAAAATCATAAACGCGTGGTCAATGGAAAACTTTGTACCCAATATAGAGTCAGGGCATGATCATTTTTTTGCAAGTTTTTATAAGTTTTTCCCCATTGTGGTTGATCATCAAGCACTACTATTAGCTGACATCATGAAACGAGCTGCAAAGCAGCATGAGCTTTATATGGAAATAATGGTCATGCCTGACAATGCAAAATCAGCATCGTTTATCGAACCATCGGAATCATCACTGGCAGCGAAGATGAAAACCCTACTTGCGAATAAAAAATTCCAAAAAAATATTCATGATACGATAACCACCACTACAGACCTTCTACACCAAGCCCGTCAGCTATTAAATTGCGATCGTGACCCGCAACAACAGACCTGTTTGCTAACAGTTAAGTTTCAATATTATGTTTTACGCGAACAACCATTGGATAATATATTTGCTCAAGCACTCAATGGCTTTGTAGCAGCCAGCTTATCAGACGATATTATCGCTATTAATTTAGTACAAGCAGAAGATGGCTACCTTTCTATGCGAGATTACCAGCAACAAATGAACATCTTTCGTTTTTTACATCAAGCTTACCCAAACGTTAATATAGCCTTGCATGCGGGCGAATTAGACATCAGTTCACTAACTAAGCCCATATCACATATCCATGACGCTCTTTTTATTGCTAAAGCAAAACGAATAGGTCACGGAAGTGCTATCAATGCAGAACAACATAAAACTAAAATTATGCAACACATGAGGCAACATCAGATCGCAGTAGAGATTAATTTAACTAGCAACTATCACATCTTGGGGATAAGCGGCTTGCATGGAAAAAAACACCCGCTCCCCATCTATCTGAAGCACCAAGTACCAGTTGTTTTATCAACTGATGATGAAGGAATTTTGAGAACGAATCTAACCAATGAATTTGTGCGCGCAGTAACCGACTTCAACTTAGATTACAAGACCATTAAAATGATCAATAGAAATACCTTGATTCATAATTTTTTACCAGGAAAAAGTCTATGGATCGATGTTGCTCATAACACTACAGTTTCTGAATGTCGAAATCTAGACAGCTGGTCTTGTCATCAATTTATTGCAGCCAATAAAAAAGCTAACGTAGAATGGCGATTAGAAAAAAAGTTGCTTGCTTTTGAAGCTCAATTCATGCGCTCTAAAACGCTTAAAAATCGTATCATGCAGCATGGCAACTTATCGACAACAATAGATAGATAACGTATTATCAAACGATTATTTAGCTAGCGATTAAAAATCCATTTTATTTGGAGTAAAATGATGACAGCCGAGGTTTATTCGGCCACCGTTACAAGCCGACTTGATGTCCCAAATATATTATACCCTATCTCTAACGGTTACTATCGTTCGAAAATATTTGTTACCGCATCAACCAGTAACGCATTAGTTGCCGCAGCGGGTCCATTACTGTCATTAATAGAACGATTATGCTTAAGTCATACTCTTCCGCCTATTCATAGCATTAGAGACAATATTGAACATGAGCTACATGCCTTTAATAGTAGACTTGCTTACGTAAATCTTGCAGATGAGCTTATTAGCATCGCTAACTACTTACTGTGCTCGACCATTGACGAGTTATTGGGTAAAAACTATTTACGCGTCAATGGATACATCGATCAATTCAAAGCATTTACCCCCTGTTCACCAAACGAATTAGGACCAGAATACCGTTTTTTTGAAATCATTGACCATATTAAAGAACGCACAAACCAATATTTAGATCTCATTGAATTAGGATACTATTGTTTAATTGCAGGCTATGAAGGCAAATATCACCTACGTGCTGACGGTAGACAAGCGCTCGATAACTTGATTGAAGAACTCTACCAAGTGATACAATATCATCGGGTTGGCAAGCCACATCGCTTGTTCAAAGAGCATAATAATACCTTACCCAATCCAATTAATTATAAACCGTTAGTCATGAAGCTATTGATTGCTTTGGGAATTGTTTGTGCTGCTTACGTACTTAGCAATATTATCATAGAACATAAAGCCCAATCACTGCTATCTGGTCATACTGCTCTTACTAATATGGATAATTAATGGATAAGTCATTGCGTCTACTCTGTGAAGGTTTAACCAAAGTTGTCTGGCAATTAAAGCCACAAGTTAATCCCCTATCCTTTATAATCCTTACTGGTAAAGATAAACAGGGTAAAACAGCCCTGCTTAGACAAAGCCAATTTATACAAGCTGAAACAGACCTCGAATGTTACGCCAATATATTCTATAACCAACAAGGGATCATCGTTGAATTAGGAGAATCATGGATTAACCAAAGCCAATCCATTTTGCAACATACCCTAAAAAAGCTCAATAATTGCCACCGAAAATTAAAAATTACTGGCATTATGTTATGCATTGACATCAATGAATTTCTTGATGCCGAGCCACAAGACTTCAATAAAAATATTAAAACACACAGTCATCTATTGCGTCGCTTTGGAGAAAGCCTGGGATATAAAACAAAAATCGCTATTATATGCACCAAAACAGACGCATTGGCTGGTTTTTGTGATTTTTTCCAGTATGAACATACCAGCGAACTAAATAAACCCTTAGGATTTTCGCTATATCATCTGACTGATCAGAAAAAAATTATTGACACTTATCAAATGCAATTTGAACGTTTAGTAGACGTACTCAGCAATCAAATTATTAGCAAAATACATCCAGCTCGCTCAACCCTTAAACGAACGTTAATTCGAGAATTCCCTGTGCAAATTGCAAGTCTTCAATTTGCTATACAATCATTTATACAACAAATACCGTCCAATCTATTTTTTTTGGAAGCAATTTATTTTACCAGCGCCGAACAAGGTGGCATGAGTCACGATCAACTGAATAAAAAAATTAAACATGAGTATGAACTAGTTGTACAAGACAAATTTCCACAAGCAAATAATTATCGTTCATTTTTTATAGAAGGTGCATTAATTGGTTTCCAAACACAAACCATGCATCATGTTCCAAAACTATTTGGTCTTCCTAAATCGATAACTACAGCAATTGCTATCGCTATTTCAATGATAGTTACCTGGCTTGTTAATCAACATTTAACATCGAGTCATCTTCTCGATGAAGCAAGTAAAGAATTATTACTGTATGAAACCCAGCAACGAGCCCAAACAAACAAGTCTCCTGCTATCTACCACTTATCTAAAGCTGCTAATTCGATTGAACGCATTAGTTTCAATCTTGTCTCTTTACCTGCACTCGAAGATTTAAAAATCAAACTTAAGGTTGAAACGGATCATCACTTGAGAGGTGATTTCTTACCTGAAGTACTGCATCAAATTGAACAAAGTATGACAGATACTCGGGAAACACAAGCCCAAAGATATCAAGCCCTCAAAGTTTATTTGATGTTAGCTGAACCTAAACATTTTTCCGAAAATATCGTATTTAGCTGGTTTAGGGAACATAACCAGCATTTAAGCAAAGAAAATTTATCCAAAAAACTGATATTATTGCAACAAGTGTTAAAACAACCAATTCAACCAGCACCAATCAATCAACAACTAGTTTCAGATATTCGCAACTATCTCAATGCGTTACCAACCAATTATCTCTATTATTCGTTGGCTAAAACTTATCTATCAGACCAAAAACAGCTTTTGAATATTGGTGGTTTTGAACTGGGTGAAACGCAAGTTCCAATTTACTTAACTAAAAATAAATTCAATGAAGTACTAAGCAAACTACCCAAAATTAGCCAACTATTAGAAAATGAACGTTGGGTTTTAGAACGTGAAAACATACACGATCTTAGCTCTTTATTGCAGCAAGCTTATATCTATGAATATGTTCATTGGTGGAAAAACTTCATACAACGATCTACACCCGTTCATGTTATTGACTTCCAACAAGCTAAACAGTTAACTCAAGCGATCCGCCAATCTAATTCTATAAAAAAATTAATCCATATCATCCAGGAAGAAACCAGTCCGCAGTACGCTAAAAAGTCAACAATATTCAATGAAGAAATAGCCAGTAAATTTACAGAAATCAATTTACTTAGTCGATCTAGTATTAATCAACTAACTGATAATTTACTTGATTTAGAAAAATTTATAACAACATTGTCTTTGGTCAATGACCAAGGCAAAACGGCATTTTTGCTTAGTAAAAATCGTTTTCAAGGTGATAGGGGGGCAAATCCACTGGGTGAGTTATATACGCAAATGCACCAATTGCCTGAGCCAATTTCGGTTTGGATAAAAAAGATTACTGATGACACATGGTCTATTTTATTAAGTCAATGTAAACACTATATTAATGAACAATGGCAAGAAAGCGTCTTTGATTTCTTTCAACATAAAATAGCCAGACATTATCCATTTGACCTAACAGAACCACAAGATGTCAATCTAACCGATTTCAACAGTTTTTTCTCTCATCAAGGTATTCTAAATAACTTTATTGAATTCTATATAAAACCATTCCTAGATACCTCTCAACCACAATGGCAATTAAAAGAAATTGATAACTATGTGCTTCCCATATCAACTGATGTAATTAACCAACTTATTCGTGCAAACATTATTACCAATATGTTTTTTACTGAACATGATGGACAAAGTAAAGTTGAATTCAGCTTGCAAAAATTAAGTTTAGATCCCGTCGTGGCAAATCTGCAATTAATATTAGGCGATAACAAACTGTATGATGACCAAAATACAGACAGAAGCAACCATTTTATATGGCCACAATTGGATGCTAAATTAACCATTAACGCTATTGATGGCAATCACTTTGATATAGAAGAAAAAGGACCATGGGCTTTTTTTAAACTCCTACAAAAAGTTAATGTACTTGTTGATGAGCACGATAGCTCCAGCCTACAAATTTTATTTGAAATTAATGGCAATTCAGGACGCTATCTATTAAAAACTGAAAATCAAATCAATCCATTCGTACCTGGTATTTTAAATGGATTTTCTCTGAGCTCAAAAATCGCCTAGAAAACTTGAGCTCATGTCTAACTGACGACTTTCCGAGCCTGAATGCAGAATAACGTCATTCCACCCTGCTCTGCGTTATTAATGAAATTGTCATTTGCAAGCAAAACGCTATCAACACAGATTAACGAAACGATTCTATGCTGACTCGCCCATATGTTCAGTTTGCCTAACCATCTTAAATCAATGACGCACTTATGGTGAGAGAATACTGTTAGCCTAGAAGTAAAGGTTATTTTGAATCTGAATGACCGACACTAAATACTCTAGAATCGTTACCACCAGCGCGATCTTGTTGGCTCAATAGTTGTCTCATTGATTTTTTTTAATCCTTCCTGCATATCAGCTCGCACAGCCTTGTTCTCTTCATGGTATGCGGTTAATTAACCACACCTTTTTCTGGCATGCTGAGATTGGGTAAACTACGCATATCAGTTAGCAATGCAGGGTCGATATTATAAGGAATCAGGCGCTGTAGTTGCTCGAGTGTATTGGCTTGTCGAATGTGAGTAAGGACGTACTTAAACCAAGAAAAGGTTTCAATTTTATTTTGCTTACAGGTTTCGATCAGCGAAAAAAGGATGCTAGCGGCTTTAGCCCCAAGGTCATTGCCATTGAATAGCCAGTTTTTACGCCCAATAACGAAAGGTTTAATGGTACGCTCACTTAAGTTGTTATCGAGCTCCAATCGCCCATCGAATAAGAAGATATTGAGAGATTCCCAGTGGGTTAATGAATAAAAAAGAGCAGAGCCCAAAGGGCTTTTGGGAGGCACTTTAAGCTGTGCCTCATCCAGAAGAGCTTTGATTTTCAAAACTATGGGCCTGGATTTTTGAACTCTAGTCATAAAAATGAGCGCAGGTTCTGCAAGGTTGTCTTTGAGCTCGCGCTCTATATGATAGAGCTTGCCGATTAAAGCGACTACTTGATGAGCTAAACCTTGTTTTTTATGAGCTTTGGCCACATCCACAAAATAGCGTCTAGCATGAGCCCAGCAAGCGACATGATGAATGTGCTCTTGTTGTCCTAAAGTGTAAAACTTCAAACTTGATCTGACAAGTTGCTTTAAATCTGACAGATAA
>JBMLTO010000055.1:0-12300 GCA_049239925.1 Legionella sp.
CCCGGTGCCTTAATAGGGCACGCCGGGTTCTAACGAGGGGGCTGCGAACAACTCATGAAGAACGCAGCTCTACTCTATAAGAAGTAGCAATCATGTTTTAGTTGTTATGGTAGTCATTGTCGAATGCCGACCCCTTTTTTCAGCATAACTAGATTGACAATAATCAATATTAATAATAGCGAAGCGATGATGCTAATAGAAAAAATCATATCAATATCTTGATTCTGTTGGCCAATTAGAGTTTGACGGAAAGAGCTAATCATATGAAATATAGGGTTAAGGTATAATAATTTTTGCCATACGCCAGATAGCATGTTTGGCGAATAGAAAACACCGCCTAAATAGGTCAGTGGGCCCAAAATAAAAGTTGGTACTATCGCTATGTCATCAAAATTTCTAGCCAGTAAGCCATTAGCAAATCCAGCCAATGAAAATAAGGTCGCAATCATCACCACAATCAGTAGGCTTAAGGGGAGGTGCTGCATGTTTATATCGACAAAAAAAGCAGATACTAAAAAAACTAAAGTAGCTACAATAATTCCTCGTAGAACCCCCCCAAGGGTAAATCCTAAAAGCATTAGACTATAATGCATAGGACTGACCAGCATTTCTTCTATATTGTTTTGAAATCGAATACCAAATAGGGAACCTGATACATTGGCATAAGCATTGGTAATTACGGCCATCATGATAAGCCCAGGCGCAATAAACAATGAGTACTCAATTCCTTGTATAGCTCCAACGCGTTGCCCAACTACGGACCCAAATATTAGAAAATACAATAAGGTTGTAATTACTGGGGGCAGAAATACTTGACTAAAAATGCGGAACATGCGCCTAAATTCTCGACGTATTAGCGTATAGACTGAAATAAATTGTTGCTTAATCATCATGATGAATCATATCCAAAAATAATTCTTCTAGGCGGTTTGTTTTATTACGCATACTGCTGACGTAAATTCCTTGTTGTGTAAACATAGCAAACACATCATTCAGTTTGTCATGATTACCTATGCGAAGCTCTAAGGTATGCTGATCAAGTTGAATTGCATTGAAAGCTTCTAAGTTTGTTAAGGCATGAATTGGGTTTATAGTAGTAAAGATAAATGTTTGATGTTGTTGTGATTGTAATAAATCATGCATCGATGTGTTTTTGACAATATAACCTTTATCAATAATGGCAATGTTTTTGCACAGATTTTCTGCTTCTTCAAGATAGTGCGTTGTTAAGATAATGGTGGTTCCTTGTTCATTTAAGCGCGTCAAAAAGTCCCATACGCTGCGTCGAATCTCGATGTCCACACCAGCAGTTGGTTCATCTAGAATGAGTAATTGTGGTTGGTGGACTAATCCCCTGGCAATCATCAGGCGTCGTTTCATACCGCCAGATAATTGTCTGACGATGCTATGTCGTTTATCCCAAAGCGCAAGTTGATGCAGCAAATATTCAATGTGAGGGAGTGCACGTTTACGTGGTATGCCATAGTAACCTGCTTGATTGAGCAAAATGTCTAGGCATGTTTCAAATATATTGAGATTAAATTCTTGCGGTACGACGCCAATGCACGCTTTTGCTTTTTCTGGGTTTTTATCTATGTTGTGTCCGCAGACCTTAATCATACCTGAGCTTTTAGTAACCAGCATTGTGATTAAACCAATAGTCGTTGATTTCCCTGCACCGTTTGCACCGAGTAGTGCGAAAAAGTCACCAGTCCTCACGGTTAGATCGATACCATTGAGGGCCTTGACTCCATTTTTATAAATTTTTTGTAGTTGTTTGATCTCTAAAGCATACATGAGATAGGTTCGGCATAAAATAATCTATGATTATACGGTAATTATTTTTAATAGCTATGGGTAGGTCAGGGCTAGATCACGAGTGGCTCTAAATTAAACTGATGATGTGATCTCATATTCCCTTTGTTTATAAAGGAGTAAAGATGTCATCATTAGTTCAGCAATCCCTTCATTTAAGATTACCAAAGCAATCAGTCCAACACTGTTGGTGTCGGAGAGAATGTTCAAAATGTTGCATGAGGTTTTCTTACTCATCCTGAGTAACTTGATGTTAGCCATTTTTCCCAGGACTGTTCGTCCTGCGTAGCACGCGTCTCGAAGGGCTAGATCCTAAATAGAAAACATCAACACGCCCTATAATCGCAGTTGTTTTTAGATCGGTATTACTGATCAAGAACCAGGCTGCCTTCATTCCGTTATCTTTAATAGCAACAAACAGAAAGTACCAGATAGCATTTTTTGAGCACGCATGCGTTTGCCCGAATGGGTGGGTGGTTTTCAATGTTTTAAAATATCTAGAGCTTCTCTATGTGAATCTAAATGTCTATCTATAGGGGCGTGTTCGTAGCCATCCAGCAATGCTATAACGTTTCTTGTGTGTGATATGAACTTCATGGGGCAGCTCACTACAAAAACAAATAAGACGATTACCTAAAGGTGGTAGGGTGACTATTTCAATATTTTCTTCGCTATAGAGGGTTAATTCACCACCATCACCAGGCTGCCAATGATGATTCAGATAGTAAACACAAGAAATTCGCCTGGTTTTTTCGTTTTTAAATTGATCAATATGTTTCTTGTAGAAATCTCCGGGTTGATATAGGGCATAATGACTTTCAAATTCGACTAAGCCGAGATATAAGTCTTGGTTTAATGCTTTCCGAACTAATTCGATTGCTGCAAAGAATGCTTGGTTGCCAGCAGTATCTTCATTGAGCCATGCAATCGCATCTCTACGGATGGATTGGTTAACCCTTGCTGTGCTATTGTTTCCAATTTTTGCTTTATTAAAAGCCCCATGTATTTCAGCAGCAGTACATTCTGTCATTAACTGTTGATAATTTTCTGATGATAAGAAATTATCGATTAGACAATAGCCTTGTTTTGTTATTGCACGTGTTAAAAAACTATAATTAGCAATGTCATTTTTTTCAATCGAGTCTATATTCATCGTAATGGCCAGCCTGCTGAGATGCGATTAGTTGTATGGTTTGCTTTGATACATCATTTTTCGGATGAGTTCAAACTGATGTCTATGTTCAAGTATCTGTTTTATTGACCTCCACTCGGGTAGAAAGCTATCCATTAATCGATAGAATCGTTTATTATGACTGGGTTCAAGCAAATGCACGAGTTCGTGTACTAAAACTAACTCAAGGCATGAACTTGGTTTTTCAATGAGCAAGAGATTCAGGCAAATCGATTTTTTTTCCGTGTTACAAGATCCCCAGCGAGTTTTCATTTTTTTTATAGTGTATCGCTTGATTTCTACACCAATAATAGCTTGCCATTTTGAAATCAACTCTGGCAGTCGTCGTTGCATTTGTTGCTGATACCAATCTAGCAACAATTTGTATTGCTCAATGATATTCATCTCGGGATTAACTGTGAGATGAATGAGGCTATGATCACTCTCTATTTTTTTATAGGGCTGTTGATCTGATATTTTCAAGGTATGTGGTTGCCCCCAGAGTAAAATAATCGAATGATCATTCAGTAATGTTTCTTGGACTGGTTGGTTGTTGTCTATGAGCTGTAATTGATGATCAATCCATTGTTTTTGGGAGCTTATTTGTTGATAAATAAACTGACTTGTATAATGTTTGGGGGCGCTCACGATGACTTTACCCAAGGGTAGCAATACGCGTATATGTAGATTTTTTATGGATTTACGGTGTATGGTAATGGCTATATTGTCAAGCCTAATTAATTCTGTATCCATAGCTGGTTACAAATAATTTGAATGTTGTGAGCTTAACATAACATTTGTGTTCGTATAAGCTAAATTGTCGATTACAACCCATCTTTCCAGGCCGTTTATTGATCGTTACACTCGCTAGTAAAGTGTCGAAGAGTTATAATTTTGAGTTCTAAACGATTTGTAAATTCATGCAGCATCTATGCATTGAAATAACAATCACAATTTTTGATAGATATTTAATGGGAGATGATATGTTCACTTGGGTTCAATCGGCAAGTCAGTCGAAAGCCAGAGCTTATAGAGCTGGAAAAGTAGCTAAAATACATTTTTTTGAACAGTCACATCATATTAATGGTCGCGATGGTGACATTACCACTGTTGGTTTTTTTTCGCCTTATATATCAATGGCTGATTTTCGCAACCAGCTAAAGGCTCCAGTTGTCATGCCAATAATTTGTTTTGCAGAAATGGCTCTTAATCTGATTGCTGCAATAAAAAATATGTTGTTAACTGTAATCAATCTGATGATATTGGATTTTTCAATTGCTGCAAATAGGTTTTCTTCATCTATTCAGGCGCTATTGTTTGCTGTCTATTTTGCCGGCACAGTTTTATTTGATGCTGCTTTTTCTCTTGTCGCACTCATGACGCGAACAAGTGTTAGCATGGTTGCAAAAACGCTCGATGGTATTTGTGGTTTTATCAACGCAGTGAATGAGGCAGCTGATCCGGGATATGTTTACGATCTGAGTCCATTTGAAACTAATCCTTAGTTTGTTATATCTAATAACGATCAATCGGTACAGTTTTTGCCTTTACAGGGCTTGTTTGCTTTGAAATATAGGTTAATTGTTTCTGTTTGGTATTTAATAAGGTGATCAAATTCTGTTGATACGGAATAGCCATAATTGGTACCGCAATAGCTGATTGATTGCAAATAATCGGTGCTTCCTGGTTGGGTTAATTTATCGCAATCCCAGCGATTAGCCTGTAAAGGCATCGATAATAAACATAAGATTGTAGTTGTTAATACAGGCTTCATCATTCAACTCCATGCATCATTTGATTTAATTGTCGTCCAATGTTTATTTAACTTTACCTAAAGTTAAACATAAATGACGTTTTCTGTGATGGGAAAAGGGTAAAGTCTGTTATGAACAGTGTCCTAATGTATTAAAAAATGGCAGCTGATTTGTTACTCAGGGCGATATGCGGCCGATCGTATTGAGGTTTGCTAAGCACGACCTAGAAAAAGTCGTTTTGCTAACGATGAAGTTTAACTGGATTGTTTGGGTCGGATGATTGTTCACAGATCTACATGTCACAAGGGAACACGTAGCATGTAAATCTGCTCTCGTCTATGTTGCAATAACGTTTAATCTTTTTTAGCTGATAGCTTTTCTTTGATGCGGGCCGCTCTGCCAGCCAGATTACGAAGGTAATACAGCTTGGCACGACGAACATCCCCTCGTCTTTTAACCGTGATGCTATCAACTATGGGGCTATATGTTTGAAAAACACGTTCAACACCGACATTGTGTGAAATTTTACGGACTGTAAAAGCAGAATTTAAACCACGATTACGTTTAGCAATGACCACACCTTCAAATGCCTGAAGTCGCTCACGTGTGCCTTCTATTACTTTAACTTGTACGACTACTGTGTCACCTGGATTGAATTCAGGAATCACTTTACCTTGCATTTGTTCAGCATTAATGATGTCAATGATGTTGCTCATGGGTCGCTCCTAATAATATGTCTCTGAAATTTCAGAGTTGATTGTGTTCGTGTTTAAATTCAATAAGTAGTTCTATATCTAATTCATTCAGCGTTAACTGATTTAGCAAATCTGGCCTTTTCAACCAGGTCTTACCTAGTGATTGTTTTCTACGCCATCTTTCAATAGCACGGTGGTTGCCATTCAGTAGCACTTCTGGAACCGACTGATTATCAATCATTGCGGGACGAGTGAAATGTGGATAATCTAATAAACCATTCATAAACGAATCTTGTTGTGCTGATTGATGATCTCCTAAACTTCCCGGTAGTAGTCTAATGATTGCGTCAATAAAAGCCATGGTTGCCAGTTCACCACCACTCAAAACAAAATCACCGATGGACCACTCTTGATCAACGTGTTTACTAATAACGCGTTCATCTAAGCCTTCATAGCGGCCTGCCAAAAAAAGCAATGGCTGCTTGGTCATTGCGATTTGGTTAAGCTGTTGCTGATCAACTCTGATTCCTTGCGGACTCAGGTAGATTACTTTGGTATCAGCAGTCATCGCCGCCTTAGCTGCCGATATTGCAGCATCAACGGGCTTGTACATCATAACCATCCCTGGTCCACCTCCGTAAGGTTTATCATCGACCTGACGGGAGCTTTTGCTGGAAAAATCACGAGGATTCCAATAATCAATTTTAGCTAACTGTTGACTGATTGCTCTACCAACGACTCCCAGTTGCAATGGAGAAAACATTTCAGGGAATAGAGTAATAACTCCGAGGTGCAACATATATTAAAAATCCAAATCCCAATCAACCAAAATTAATTTATTTTTTTCATCTACTTGTATAATAAATTTATCAAATATATAAGGAATCAAGTAACGGTTTTCACCTTCAATAATAAGTACATCGTTGGCGCCTGTAGGCATAATTTCCTTGACTGTACCTAATATGATTTGCTGCTGATTAACAACGCTCATTCCTATTAATTGGTGCCAATAAAATTCTCCAGAACTGAGCTGTGGAAGTGCGTCACGCCTAATCGCAATATCGGTATTGGTTAGGGTTGCTGCTTGCTCGCGCTCACAGTAACCTTCTATCCGTACTAAGATTAGTTTATGGTTTACTGCCGTGTCCAATAGGTTTAAAGCCTGCCATTCATTTCCTACTCGAAAAAACCATGGCATATACTTTAAAATATCATCGCGCTGTTCAGTAAATGAGACGACTGTAATCAGTCCTTTTATCCCATGCGGCCTACCTAAGCGTCCAATTGTAATAAAATCAGAACCATTCACGTTATGCTGCTGCGTTGTTACCTAACTTTTTAAATTCTTTCGTTAATGCTTGTACACGGTCTGACATTTGAGCCCCCACACCTTGCCAATAAGTGAGTTTATCTTGGTCTAAATGTAAACGTACCTCTTGACCGCGTGCTACCGGATTAAAATAACCTATGGATTCTATATAATTACCATCACGGCGACTGCGGCTATCTGTTACAACAATATGGTAAAAGGGACGTTTTTTAGCCCCTGCTCTAGATAAACGTATAATGACCATTGCTTTCCTCTATATTTAGCGTGATTACATAAAAATGCTTTTATTGTACGAAAATTAACTTTACATTGGAAGTCTTTATTCCTAATTAGTTAAATTCATTCGGTAACTTGCCTTTAAATCCAGCCATGCCACCAAGACCACGCATCATTTGTTTAATACCGCCCGGTTTGGTAAATTTTTTCATCATTTTCTGCATTTGAGTGAATTGTTTCAATAAGCGATTGACATCTTGTATTTCTGTACCTGAGCCTTGGGCTATTCTTTTTTTTCGGGAGCCAACGATAATTTTGGGTATCCTTCGCTCTTTCATGGTCATCGAATTAATAATGGCAACCGTTTGTGATATTGCTTTATCATTGATCTGTCCTGCGGCATTCTGGGGTAGTTGTCCCAAACCAGGTAATTTACTCATCATCCCTGAAATACCTCCCATATTATTCATTTGCAGCAGCTGTTGTTTAAAATCTTCTAAATCGAAACTTTTCCCTTTTTTAATTTTCTTTGCTAGTTTTTCACTAGCTTCTTTATCCGTTTTACGTTGGACTTCCTCAATTAATGTGAGGATATCTCCCATACCTAAGATACGTGAGGCAATCCGTTCAGGGTGAAAGGGTTCAAGGGCATCGATTTTTTCGCCAGTACCAATAAATTTGATAGGCTTGCCGGTAATTTGTTTTACCGATAGAGCGGCACCGCCACGGGCGTCACCATCTGCTTTAGTAAGAATGATACCTGTTAAAGGCAGTGTTTCATGAAATGCTTGTGCGGTATTGGCGGCATCCTGACCAGTCATGCTATCCACAACAAACAGGGTTTCTACAGGCGATAGGGTCTGGTGCACCGCCTTGATTTCATTCATCATGTCTGTGTCTATATGCAAACGACCAGCGGTATCAATAATCAATACATCAACAAACTGTTTTTTTGCTTTTTCTAAGGCTCGTTTAGCAATTGCTAGCGGATCTTCATCGTGTGTTGCTTCACAAAAAGATACATCTAATTCTTTTGCTAATAAATGTAATTGTTGAATAGCGGCTGGTCGGTAAATATCTATACTAGCTAGCATGACTTTTTTCTTGTCCGTCTCTTTCAGATATCTCGCTAGCTTTGCTGCTGTCGTTGTTTTACCGGAGCCTTGCAAGCCAGCCATCAGGAAGACCGCAGGTGGTTGAGTTTTAAAGTCTAAATCAGCACGTTCATCACCCATGACATGAGTTAATTCATCATGGACTATTTTTATGAACGCTTGGTCTGGGCTAAGGTTTGCTACGACGTCTTGCCCTAGCGATTTTTCTTTTACTTGCTCAATAAACGTTTTGACTACCGGAAGCGCTACATCGGCTTCAAGTAATGACAAACGTACTTCGCGTAAGGCCTGTTGGATATTATCTTCAGTCAGGCGTCCTTTTCCGCTTAAATTTTTAAACGTGCGGGTCAATCGTTCAGTTAAGTTTTCAAACATGATTTATTTCTCAAAAGTCTATACTTGATGATAAGGAGGATAATAATAACACAGAGTTGCTGGCTACTCGATAATAGTTCATAGCTGCATATGAAGATACCTTGTAATTAAAAAATTGTCTTTTAAACAATAGGGTTTTAATTGAAGGCTATGATAAGCTTTAACCCCAAACTGATTTAATAGTTTAAGGATTATCAGTGCATGTTCCAATGCTAACTTTGAGTTTCATATTATTGATATTGATAGTTTTGTCAGCATTTTTTTCTGCTTCGGAAATTGGAATGATGTCTATCAATCGCTATCGTTTGCGGCATTTGGTTAAGATGAAAAGTAAGCCGGCGATACGAGTGAATACTTTATTAGCACATCCCGACCGTTTACTCAGTGTAATTTTAATTGGAAATACGTTGGCTAACATCGTTGCCTCCATGTTAGCCACATTACTGGGGCAACGTATTTATGGTGATGTTGGTGTTGCATTAGCAACGATTACGGTCACATTATTAATTCTTGTGTTTTCTGAAATGGCACCTAAGACGTTGGCTGCGCTATATCCACAACGAGTAGCTTTTCTTGCTTCATGGTTTTTACTAATTTTACAAAAAATATTTGCTCCATTAGTTCACTTGATTAGTTGGGTCACCAAGGGAATTTTGCATTTATTTGGTATTCCTATTACCCAAGTTCAAAAAGAAACCTTATCTGGTGAGGAGCTAAAAACCATCGTGCATGAAGCCGGGAGTTTTTTACCCTTAGAGCATCAAGGTATGTTACTAAGTTTACTTGATCTTGAGCGCGCTAAGATAGAAGATATTATGGTACCCAAGTCAGATATTATTGGGATTGATTTAGAACGACCCTGGCATGAAGTGCTTGAACAATTAGAGGTTGCCCAACATACCAGGTTACCTTTATATCGTGGCAGTATTGATAACTTGGTTGGAATGATTCATCTGCGAAATGTCCTCAATCTCGCGCTGGAGAATGTTTTAACGTTAGATTCGCTCTTAGCAATCGCTGAACCACCGTATTTTATCCCTGAAGCGACGACGTTAAACAGCCAAATTCTCAATTTTCAAAAAATGAAACGCAGAAGCTGTTTTGTGGTTAATGAATATGGTGATTTACAGGGCTTGGCAACGATGGAAGATATTCTTGAAGAGGTTGTAGGAGAGTTTACCACCAACATTGCTACGTTAAGTCAAGATATTATGCATCAAGAAGACGGTTCTGTAATTATTAATGCTAGCATGAATGTACGAAATATAAATCGGGTCTTAAACTGGACGTTGCCTTCGTTAGGGCCAAGAACATTGAGTGGCTTAATTGTTGAATATCTTGGTTATATTCCACCGGCATCTTGTTGCTTGGCGATTAATAAATACCGTATTGAAATATTGAAAGTAAGTGACAACACGATAAAAACTGTTCGCGTCGTTAGATTTAGAAAAAAGCGGTAAGTCCACTCGATTACATTTTTTTAGCAAATACCTTTGCAGTGAACATATAACCCTCGTTTCTAATTGTTTTGATAAATTCAGGTCGTTTAGGGTTGTTCTCTATTTTCTGTCTTAATCTACTTATTTGTACATCAATTCGTCTATCCATGGTATTGGTGGAATGGCTCGATGTGACTTGTAACAGGAAGTCTCGATTCAAGGGCTGTTGAGGTTGACGTACAAATGCCAAGAGTAGTTCATACTCATTTGCGCTAAGCATTAGCTCTTTTCCTTCAGTAAATAACTGTCTCGAACTCGTGTATAATTTATAGTTTGCAAAATGTAATATTTCTTTCTCATGTTCAGTCCCTTGCGTTGATTTCAGGACACGTTTGCCAATGACGGTAATGCGCGCATGTAATTCACGCGGGTGAATTGGTTTTTTAATAAAATCATCGGCGCCTTCATCTAACATTTCCACACATTTGTCACAGTGATGATGGTCACTAATGATGACTAAGGGGACAGGATAGCGGTTATAGAGATCGCCAACTGTTAGTTTAGACGTGGAGATAATATCGTAGTCGACGATGATTGCGGCAGGTAAATTACTTTGTAGATCTAACGTTGGCAATTCACTATATTGCCTGATTTCAAAATTAAATTTAGCAAAATAATCACAAAATGTTGAGTCGAACGGGTGTTTATCAATAATTAGTAGATAGTTTTTATCTGTCATACCGGTCTCAATATTCTTGGATTGTTGTTAAAAACATTTTTACTAATTATCTGATTTTTTAGTAATAATCAATAAGCAAAGTGTTACTAATATAGGTTTTTGCTTATTCTGGAACTATCTCTATTTGTCTCAACTATTAGCAAGGACTAATGATCCTGAGAAACAAGAAAAGCCATTAACCCTTATGACCAATCGTGGCAGCTTATTAATACGTTGGTAGAATATGATTTCAGAGAAAAACCTGCAAGCAATCAGCCTCTCTTCGATATAGAAAGGATTTTATCATGGTCAGGATGAGTTCTCTAAATAATTAACTAACGCTTCCATTTTAAAACACTTTTCCTGGTGCTGCGCTTTTTTCGGCGTCAGTGACCATAGTCGCCAGCGCTGTGAGTACTATTGCCATCTTTGATGGTATGGTCATTTAAAAAATCGAGAAGTAGCAACAGACATCACCGTAAGAAAAGACGAGAATATAATCCTAAAGACTAATTTGGAAGTTCATCTGGATTTGAATAATTTGCCACAAAATGTTTTGGTGGTTCTCAACAAAGATTTAAACGCATTAATTCGCAAAAATCTGTATGTGAATCTCCTAAGTGTGAGTTTATTGGTTACAGGTGTGGTAAGGTAGTATGCTTTTGATGATACGAATAGCCACATTACTGGTTCTACCTTAGCAATCGCAGGGGGGCTATAGCAGCAATAACTCATACGATTACTGCCTCTAAGCTTGGCGATGAGCGTGGTTATGCAGCTTCAAATAATAAGACGTTATTAATGTTAGACATTCAACGATTATCTAATTCTAATGCTAAAATTTTAGAATCATTGGAAAAAGAACTTTGTTTGCGCGCTTAGCTGAAAAAGAAGAAGTACTCATGAAAACAAGAGAAGAAATCAATACTTTTAAAGAACAATTAGCAAAACAATCCAGTCTAATTGCAAAAAGCGAGGATGATGCTTCTCAGTTAAGGGCACTTAATATGCAGCTAATATCTGATAGAAAACAGCTGACTGCTTTGAAATCAGGCGAACCTATTTCATCAGAAGACGACTCAATATTATTACCCATTAAAATTCATTGTTAATTTTTAAATGTAGTATGCAAAAGGAAGCTACCATGCAAAGCAGCTGTTCTGGAAATTCACCGCCAAGATCTTCTTTTTTTTTGTCAATAGATAAATTTTTTACTTTATATTTATCTTCAAAAGGTTTGGCTGAGGCAGCTTCGCACGGGGAATGGGCTACGGTAAAAAAACAGCTTACTTATGGTGTAAATCCTAATGATTTGGAGGGTGCAGATTTTTCAGCGCTTCGTTCAGCTTCGGCCCACGCTAACTATGAAATCATGGTTCTTTTATTAGAAAAAGGTGCTGATCCTAATTTGATGCCAGAAAAAAAACGCCATTCTTTTCATATCTTAGAAACTCCTTTACACGCAGCAATTAAGCGTAGAGCTATGCCTGCTGTTAGGTTATTACTGCTTAATCAAGCAAACCCAGAGGTTAACGATGGCTTAGGCCGTTCGGTGACAAAAGTAGCGGGTTGGGACTGGCAAGAAAACGACAAAAAAATTCTCTTCGAAGAATACTTCCTCATTTCCCGAAAAAATTGTAGCTAGGTCAGCATAAACCCCTTTATTAACAAT
>JBMLTO010000056.1:0-19402 GCA_049239925.1 Legionella sp.
ACTTCAGGCCAAGGCCCAACCTACAACCGATTGATTAAATTTTAATGCGACAGCCCTGCTTAGCTGGCTGAGATGCGTTGTAGATGTGTATTGATTTGTGATAGTTAAAATTTTTAGCTAAAAAAAGATTTTTATGATATAATATTACTCTTTTTGATTTTTTAAAGGTTAAATGTTAAATGGAGTGGTTATGGCTGGTAAATTAAGCGCAAAGAAACTGTTAGCTGAATACAATTCGAAATGTTACCGCCAATTTATTGTTAATGATGATCTGGAGCTTATTCTTCCTCAACCATCACAAGTACCATGGATCGGAGCTTCTCGGCGTCGAGATACTTATCGCAAGACATATTCTCATCAAGGCAACGATCATCATATTAAATTTATTACCAAAAATGAAAGTCCATATGCCTTTCTGTGGAAAACAGATGCTAAGAAGCTAGTTGAGGCTGTTCGTTGGGGTATCATTCGACCGAATTCTATTACTGGTAGCGTCATTGCCACCCTTGGCCACTACCGTGTGCTGACCCATGAGCGGGTAGTAAAAGGGATGGTTAGCAATCGACAGGCAACTAAACTTCAGTTGCTTGATCTCTACCAAGATCGATTTACAGCCCTGCAGCCCCTAGAATCGATGGTTAACAAAGAGTTACCTTTAAGTGCTGTCCAGGATATTTTACGAGTTTATAGTGGTGAACTAGAAAAAATAAAATCTAATTTGAGTTATTATTTGCCAGAAATTGGCGATTCTTCGGTAAATACAACCATTTTGCAAAAAATAAAATCGGATATCGATCAAGATATACAAAAAACACATGATTATATCAATTTATTAGAACAGCCCAGCTATGTTGAATCGGTTCTAAAAGCAAGAGGCCCAGCTTCGATTATTACTTATGTAAAGCAGCAAATGATAAATGGTTTATATGAATTACAGGGATTAAATCAAGATATCACCTATGATAATCAGCAAGGTTTTGCTTTAACCCGTGGCATATTTAATGATCTGATTGAAGATGCACGCAAAGAAATAGATGATCATCAACCTGATTTACAGAATATTGTTACAGATAAACACCATGGTATTTTTTCTGATCATAGTTCGCAACCGATCACTTACGATTTTGAAGTGGAGCAGCTTAATCCGGCTCGCGAACGTGAAATACTTATGGCAATTAGTTTCATTGAAAATTGGGATAGTTTGCATGCCGAAGCTGGTGGAGGTTTTTCAATAAGTAATGGTCGGTCAAGCCAGCCATTAAGCACAATCGCTGCGACTTATTGGAGAACTCATCTGAGTTGGCGTGCCTTATTGCATAGCATGACCTCGTTTGTCATTAATTTTTTCAAAGGCATGATTATACCGACTCAGCCTTGGGATGAGGAACCTTGGAATGACCCAGATTTCCATTTGGTTTGTACCGAGCTTAAACGCCATGCGCGACCAAATGAACCTTTATGGCAAAAGCCGTTTAGATTTTTCAAGAGGATTATTTATATTTTTATTGATATATTTAAAGGCGTGAGAGATATCGGAAGCCGTTTGGTTTTTAAGATGCCAGATCAATTAATCAATGATTGGGAATGTACTTCCGAGTTGGAAGAATTACAAGATACCTTGTCAAATGCAACACTTAAAATTAATACTATGAACTCTCATCATGAGAGTTTAATGAATGATTTATTGCGCCAATGTGAGTTTATTTCCGATCAAAATATAGGGGTAGCAACCAGTCACTTGGCTCATATCGATTATGAATTAACTCCGGGCCCACAAAATGATGTATTAACAGTGATGGCACGTGCTTTAAACGGTGTATGTAGTTTTTTTTCTCATACCATTTATGCTAAAGATCCGTTGGCTGGTTTAATATTTACTTCTGCCTATGGATTAGGCGCATCAGCTATTTTTCTACCGACACAAACAGCAATGTTTACAGGTAGTGACTACGTACAAAAATTTTCTGTTTTTGCCTATTCGCTGGCATCGTCTCAATGGGGCGCTGCTGTAGCGGGGAGCTCTTCGCAGGCGCAGTGTGCTGCGATTATTTGGGATAGTTTAATGCGTGGTCCGAACGGAAGAGCCTTCACTGCAGCTCATAAATTTGGCCAAGACCCATTGACGATTAGTGCCTATTTCGCTTCTGCTTATACGCTAGGGTATTTTCTTGTCAATGGCGTTTCTGGTCATCAAATTCCTTGGTTAAGTGAGCATCTTAGAGCCGATTTAGGTGCTCTTCCCGAAACGGGTTATCCAATAATAGGCGGTAAGTTTGCGATAGTGCTATACGAAGGGCTGCTTGCTGAATATAAAGATCAGCTCCCATTCCAATTATTGCCAGGTCAAGCACCATCGTTGCAGTCAGCTGAGAGAGTTGACAATCAACGGGTTATCAATCGCTTATTGCTTGCCATTTGGTTATCCAAGCATGCCAATGAGTTGCCTAAATTAGATTCTTTACAATTGGTTATGTTATCACGACAAATTGATGATTTATTTGATAGAAAAGAAAGCCGCTCATTGCATAAGTTGCTATATCCTGAGCGTAAGTTATCGATTGCTTTTCAGCTTTTTTCTAGCCCATTAGCCTATATACCTCGTTTACTACGGTTATTAGCATCCCCTGGGGTAGCTTTTCTCGCATTTTTGTGTCAAAAATCGAAACCATTCGAGCCAATTAAAAGAGCATATACAGATTTAATTGAACGTATTAAATCTGATTTGAGTTGTTTGATTATATTTGCTAGCTATATGCTGAATATTCCATATATGATGGTTTCAAGCTTATTAAAAATTACTGCGTATATTGGTATTATGTTGATTAGTCGCATTGCTTTGTTGGTCAGTGGATCTCCTAGTCATCGGTTGCATAAAGCGATTGCTGCAGTACATCGATGGTCTAAAAATGTCTCGGAGTACTTATTTCCGGCAACTATTTTAGAAAATGTTGCTTGTGCACATCCCGTGCATACACTTAGGCAGGTAGAGTCATCTTACGCCAAATTATCTAGAAAAATAAATTCCCAGCAAGTGGTGGCTACTCATCTTGTATCTGCATCGCAACAAAGTGAGCAGTCATCTCCTGTGGCTCTAGTGGATTCAATTATTTCTGAGCAAGCAACTCCGGATAGCGTCATGGATAGCGATCATTTGGTAGAAATATCGTTACCAGTGTTAGTACCAGTTGTCAGTTGATCGCTTCACTAACCTTTTCCTGTGAAACGTGGCCTAGAAAAATTGCCAGCGCGAGACCGGGAGATAGATTAAGGCTGCTTGCTGGTGTTAAATAATATGCGTTGGTCCCTGCGTATCTTTATAGAAATCTTTGAGCCAGTCCTTTAAAAGCTGTTGGGTTCGGGATATTCTGGTAGGCGATCATAATTTGTTGGGCAGCTTCATCTGGAGAAAGATTAGTGCTATCCAGTTCGAAATCATAAATCATCGTTTCTGGCCTATTGTGTGCTGAATGCTTATTCCAATGATTGGTTGTTTTAAGTTTAGGATATGGATTATTTATCGTTTCAGAAACATGTATGCCTACATAAAATACTTCATAGGGGCTGAAAAGGTGTAGCGCATTATAGAACCATTCTTGGTTCCAAAAAAATTGATCAGAAATAACGGGAATACCTTCATCTAAGTAAGTGCAGATCGCCTTGTAAGAACTAAACATAACATCATTAAGGAATGTATTTGCCATGATCGCAGCCGACTCATTGCTCTTTTGTTTAGGCGGGATCAGTTGACTGAACTGATCTAATCCTAAAATTACATGTAATGTATCCAATTGATGTTGCATCGCTTTACAGATATTAGTTTTAGTGATGCTTGTAGTACCATCAATAATAATTAATTGTCCTTTTTTCACAATATTCCTCACCTATTAGTTAGTAAAAACAACCATACAGTACATTTATTATAGGTGGAAATTTCATCCTGTGTTGTTCTGCTTAACTTGTCGTATCGTTTTATCGCTTCAACCATAAAAAATAATGAGGGCAAGGATGAGAGTGCTCGCAATTCTGAAAGCATGGTTGCGGCCATGTTCTAGACATTGAGGAAAAAATGAGGGACCACCGATTCTATCTGGATTTTTTTAGATAAGCTGATCGAGTCATTATAAATATTACGGGCCTTTGGACGGCCAGTAATATTTATTTTATGCTAGTTGAAAATCCGGGAACAGCGAACTCCTAGCAGTGTGTTTTTCAAGATTGTTTCATTATTGTTACTATTGGTACCGTCAAAAAGATGATGCCATGCATTAAAGCTTGGAGCTAGGCTACTTGCGGTAGAGCTCCAATAGTAGCCCAAGTTAGCTTGAGGGAACGTGGAACTATTCAATTTGCTAGTGTCCATCAGGCTCTGAACATTTTGTATGGCTGGTTGGTCAGACGAACCACATGCCCCCCACCATATCCCATTTCGCAAATCGCCGGTAAATACCAATCCGAATAACCATTAATGGTTGCTTTACATAAACTGGCCGCATATAGTGATGGTTTGGTGGGGCCTGGTTTAGGGGCATAGGGAGTACTGTTTCCATCCTGATAGTGCGTAGTCACAGCATCATAAAATGCTAGGATGTTGTTTGTATTACATGCACCATCAGTGTTGCCTGAACACTTTTTGAATTGATCTTCAGTTGGAAATGTAGTGTCATTTGATTGATAATGGTCCGTGTAATACGTAGCTGCCAGAGCGTACTCATTATTAGCTGTCTGATTGCTAATAAACGGAATTCTATCGTAACTCACTACTGCAGGAATCTTGCCCTCACCATTTGAACTCCAAATAATACCATCGTTAATGAAACCGCTTGCTTGATCGGATATGGTTAATACTTTTCCTCTGACACTCTTAGTCTCAGGTGTTGTATCATCAAAAGCGTAGACAAACCCGCCTTGATAAAGACAACCATAATCTAAGACGACGATGGTGCTTTCTAGAGTATCTGCATTGTCCGCACTGACGATAAGTTTGGATGGCGCAGGAGCCGTGCCGTTTGAGCAGGAATTACTTCCATTCCAACTGTCTTTACCTGGTTTGATGGTAATTCTACATTCTGAATCTGCTGCTAGTAGATGTCCACTACACTTGTCTTCGTAGCTCATGTTTTTTGGGTATGTTGGGAGCACTACCTTTATATGAGTGGCTGTTTCGGGTCCTGTATTGTATATAGTGATTATCCGCGATTTTCCTGACTCAGCAGTGCTTTCATTCTCAGTGAGTCCATACTCAGTATATCCTGAAACACTTAAAGTCAATTCAGATGGTGTGATAGTCCATTGTGTTTTGTTGTTGCATATAACCTGAATATCAGTGATATTTTTATTATCAATGCTACCCCCGCCATTGGTCACTAAACATACTTTTTTTTCCGGTTGTGTATTTACTGTTACGTTGTAAGTAGCGTTTTTAGCCAACTTGCGATTAAATTCAAACCAGCCGTTTTTTGTAATGCGCAATTTTTCATCATTGTTGTTTGTCAGAACAATAGTATCGTCAGAAGATAAGTTCGTAATCGTCCCACCTACTTGGTAACTGCTTTGGGAGCAATGTACACTCACTGAGTTAATCTCTTTTTGTACTTCACCCTTGCCATTATTGACCGTGCAGGTTTTATTTCGAGGCAAAGATTTAATCGTCACATCATAGGCAGCTCCTTGCGCAACTCTTTGCTTAAATGTAAAAGAACCATTTTTGTTGACTGGCAAAGATTCGTTATTATTATTGATTAAGGTAGCTTCCTCTCCACTGTCCAAGCCATCAATAGTACCGCCAATGCTGAATTGATTGGTGGAGCAGTGCACTTGAATATTGTCGATATTCTTATCGATAATTGTGCCCTTGCCGTTCCCTAGGGTACAAATTTGTTCTTGCGGATGACTTTCTACCTCGATGTCATAGGTGTCCCCTGGATACATATCTTTAGAAATGGCAAATATTCCATCTGCGTTAATGCTCAATCTATCGTTACCATTTCTTAGTGTTAAATCACTAACAAGCCCAGATACGCGGCCACCTCAGGTATAAGGACCAGCCGATGGAGTGTAGCTAATATGCAAACTATCCATAGCACTTGGTTGGTAGCATTGTCCTAAGTTCCCTTGTTCGCATACAACAGGTCCATTCATGATGTTTCCAGGTAATGCATCGCCATTAATGGATAAATTCAAAATACAGGATTGTTGGTAGGCTAAAGTAAACGAAGACGCACAATTCCCCGTAGTAGTTATTTGTGTTACACCGGGTATAGTTTTCATTACTAATAGATGCATTTTTCTTGATTGATTGGTGATTTCATAACTCACTGTGGCTGTCTGGTGCCTTCCAATGCTGAGGGTTGTTGCTGTTAGTGGTTTAAATGTCCACAAAGGGGTGCCAGCATGTACCGGAACAATGAGTCCAATGAGGCAAAGGCTTAATGTTATTTTTTTTATAATCATATTCATCTGCTAACCTTAGGCAATGTATGTCAAATTAAATAAGATTCCGTTGGTATAAAGGTGATTCAAACGTAATCGATTTTTTAGGATCTGGCTCTCAGCACGACCCAGAGCGCTCTTTCCCCAATCTGCAAACTCATAGCCTATGCCTATCTGACAATGTTCGCTTATAGTTTGTTGCACACCAGTAGCGATTGAATAAGTGAAAGCTACTTGTGTATGATTTCCAAAGTTCTGATTGGGATATGCTTGAAAGAGTAAAGAGGTATTCGTAAAATCACGGGCACGATTAAAGCCAATCCCTAGACTGCCTTCTATCCAAGGTATGAGCCAATAATCCTTATCAATCAATAACTTGCCTTTTGCTGTGATCCGAGTGTTTTGGATTTTATAACGATAGTGATAATTGTTAAACTGAGCATTCGCATCATCCCATATATTACCCTCCAGAGTTGTACTGCCAGTCGTTGCAATTGCCAATCCTAATTGCCCTAATGATTCAGGTGTTAATAATTGCTGTGCACCAATAAAAAATTCGCTTGATCTGATGGCGTTGATGGTTCGTTTGGCTGTATAAGTTTTTTCAATGGTTGGGGTTAAATAAAGAGTCTGTATTTGTCCACCTTTGGTCAAAACAGGTCCTGCTGTTATGGTGGTAACCCAGTTCCAGTCCGTTGGTTGAACCATTGGCATTGTAGCATTTGCAAAAGCTAGATGCTCTAATAAACTGAGTATGATTGCACACAGGGATAAACGAGATAGCATAGACGCTCCTTGTAAGAAATGATTGATTGCTTTGCTCTGTCAGACGGTCATTTTCATGTTATGGTAATCACTATAATATGAAGGTAGACGAGTGGATATTTGATAAAATTTGGCAAACATTGAAAGCATTTTATAGTTTTAATAACTTAAAATCAAAACATTAAGTTCATGTTCTTAAAGTCTCGACTTTAGCCATTTTTCCCAGGACCGTTCGCCCTGAGGCGCGTGCTACGCACGCGTCTCGAAGGGCTTTCTAGGCAGCTAAAGTGAGCTGATCGATCAAAGAATCGATGCTTTCTTTTGAGCATTTGTGTCAATCAAGCTGATTTTCAGACGTTGAAAAATACTTATTTGACCCACATGAGATCAGAGAAAGTCAGCTCACCTTTTTTATCATACCTTGATGCCGTTTCCATGCTGACAAGCGCTTTTGTTTGATGGATGTTAAAGGCCACTAGCGTAATAAAAGAAAACAGGCCCATTAATAGAGGGGTTGTTCTGGCGATTGCTTGGTCTCATCATCAGTGTGAACAATATTTCACCGATTGCTGGCAGTCGTATGGTGTGATAAATAGTATGATCACACAGTCTTAAATAAGGAGTTAATCATGTGGTGGATGGTTGCTTTACTGGCCGCATTATTTTGGGGCATTAATTACACCCTAACTGAAAAAATATTATCCAATATCGCTCCGGTTACATTACTAGCTTTAGAGGCATTAGTATCTGCACTAACATTTTCAATCATGGCTTATTTTTCTTCTTGGCCAAATGATCGAATGGTATTGATTAACAATCCAAAAATTTTATGGCTTACGATCATTGAGACTATCGTGGTATTAGCGGCTAGTTTTTGTATTGTTTTCTCAATTAGTAGTAAAAATGCTACGGTAACCAGTGTCATTGAATTAATATATCCGTTATTTATTGTGTTTTTCACTTGGCTGTTTTTTGGCGAAAATCATTTGAGTGTCCCTGTCGTAGTTGGCGGGATATTGATTTTTGTTGGAGTCTTGGTGATCAGTTTAAACGCATAGTTCTCGGTTATTCTGAGCTTGATGTTAAGCTCATCCTATAATCGACCCAGCTATACAGAACAACGATTATTAGTAGCAACAGAGGCTCGTTGAATGTTAAGTAGATATTTTTGGGTTTATATTTTGTTATGTGACAATGCAGCCTATTATACCGGTTGGACGAATGATTTACATCGACGTTATCAAGAGCACGTCAGGGGTTCACCTAAATGCAAATACACGCGTAGTTTCAAACCGCTTGCGATAGCTCAAGCCTGGAAAACCATGCAAGGTAGAACAACAGTACTGCAGATCGAGTCGTATATTAAATCTTTGAATAAACGACAAAAAGAGCAGTTAATTCGCGAGCCACAGCGTTTAGTCGATTTATTTCCTGATAGTGGTTTAATGTGTTTAAATAATCAGTTACCCTCAGCTATGGTTCCACATTGACTAAGATTCATTGTCCTATGGATATTCAAAGCAAGTATGCGGCTGCTTATATTGCAAAACCCGAGTTCATGACCGAAATTACGCAAGAGCTTGGAAATGCAGACATTATTCAAGATCTGTTGTTATCGGAGTATAGTCATCGAAACGTTTGCTTTGCTTTAGATACTTGGTATGAGCCTACTATCAGAAGGTTTCAATCGATTTCACAGGCGGTTACGTTGCTGCGTCGAGCGGGTAAATTTTGGTATTTACATCCACTGAGCCATATCCGTCGTTCGCGGTTAATTGAAGCGCAATTGCGTCAATGTCCTGAGTTAAGCAGAACTTTTCCCCTGACCACGGCTATACCTGATATTGGGGGCTTCTGTTTATTGGATCAAAATACATTATTATATAGCACGAAGCGAGCTAAACGCTGGCCTGATGGGAGATGTTTGTTTATTGAAGACAAAATAAACCCGCCTAATCGCGCCTATTTAAAGCTATGGGAAGCATTAGTTATCTTAAATAAATACCCCAGTTCAAATGAGCGTGTTTTGGATTTAGGTGCTGCACCAGGTGGATGGACTTATGTGATGGGCTCTTTTGGTGCGCATGTTACTGCCGTTGATAAGGCACCATTAGCACCAAGGATTCTTGCTAGTAAAAATATCGATTACCGACAACAAAGTGCGTTTGCTATCAATCCAGCAACTGTCGAACAGGTTTATGATTGGGTTCTCTCCGATGTTGCATGTTATCCCCAACGTGCTTATGAGTTGATTATGCGATGGATTCGATCAGGCAAAGCAAGACAACTGATAGTTACTATCAAGCTACAGGGGCAAACTGATATGAATATGATTGCTCTATTGAAATCGATTCCTAATTCGGCATTAATGAATTTGTATCATAATAAACATGAAGCAACATTTTTTTATTCGGCAACTGAGTTGTGTCATGACTAACCCTGTGTTGATAGATTGCTAGATATTATTGATCCAGAAGTAATTACGAATATTAAGTTTAAAAATGAATATTATCGCTAAAAAAATTTCTGATGCTTTAGATTGGCAGGCATGCGTTACCATTCGAAAAAAAGTATTTGTTGAGCAACAAGGCATCCCGGACAGCTTAGAGTGGGATGGACTGGATGGCAGCAGTAGCCATTATTTATTAACCATCGATAATCATCCAGTCGGTACTGCACGTGTAAGGTTATTGGGGGATGTTGCGAAGGTTGAACGGGTTGCAATTCTGTCTGATTATCAATATCAGGGATATGGAAGAATAATCATGGAAACTATGCTCACAGATATTAGAAAGGATTACTCACTCAGGGCAGTAAAGCTTAGCTCACAAGTGCAAGTAATCCCTTTTTATGAAAAATTAGGATTTATTGTTTGTAGCGATCCGTATTTCGATGCAGGAATCGTGCATCAGGATATGCAACTGATTATTTAATTGCCGGACGTTTATTACCAGACTTTTGTTGTTTGGAACGTTGGTCCGATGAGCGTTGTTGCTTGCTCTTATAGGGCCCCTTCGTTTTTTTAAATTCACGGCGCGCAAACTTTGGTTCTTTAAGGGCTGTATTGGCTGGAAGATTGTGCTGTGGCTCAAAATCTTCAATCTCAATCCGCTCTATCGTCTGCTTGATTAATTTTTCAATTGCTTTTAATTGACCAATTTCATCAGCACTGACTAATGAGATTGCTGTGCCGGTAGCGCCTGCTCGCCCTGTGCGACCAATACGATGCACATAATCTTCAGCTACTTGTGGTAGGTCAAAGTTGACTACACACGGTAGTTGATCGATATCAATTCCTCTGGCAGCAATATCGGTTGCAACTAGAATTGATACTTGACCAGATTTGAAATCTGCCAATGCTTTGGTGCGTTGTGCCTGAGATTTATTCCCGTGGATAGCCGCAGCCTGGATATGATTGTCAGCCAATTGTTTGACAAGTTTATTAGCTCCATGTTTAGTGCGTGCAAAGACTAATGTTTGGCCCCATTGTTGCTGATCAACCAAATGACAGAGTAGGGCAGCTTTACGCGCTTTATCAACAGGATGTATCGTTTGTTTTACTTTGACTGCTGTTGTATTTCGTATAGCAACATCAATTTCTAATGGCTCATTTAAAATACTGTAAACTAGTTTCCTGATCTCATCAGAAAATGTGGCTGAAAATAATAAATTTTGCCGTTTCTTTGGTAATAATTTAATCAGTCGTTTGATATCATGAATAAAACCCATATCAAGCATTCGATCAGCCTCATCTAATACGAATGTATCAACCTGATCGAAGCCGATGGCATTTTGTTGATGGAGATCTAGCAAACGTCCAGGTGTTGCTACTAATAGTTCAACTCCCGAACGCAGACGCATCATTTGTGGGTTGATTTTTACCCCACCAAAGACTACCGCCGATCGCATTGACAAATATTTGCCATATGCCAGGATACTTTCATGAACTTGGGCTGCTAATTCTCGTGTGGGTGTAATAATTAAAACCCTCGTGCGATTACTGGTGCAGCGGGGTTTATCGATTAATTGTTGTAAAATAGGCAATATAAAGCTGGCTGTTTTGCCGGTGCCTGTTTGCGCAGAAGCTAATAAGTCACGACCTTTTAAAATAGCAGGAATAGCTTGAGTTTGGATAGGTGATGGTTGTTGGTAACCTCGTTCATTAATCGCCTGAACGAGTGGCTCAACCAAGCCTAATGCAGTAAAATTCATAATATGTTTCCTTGATACTGAACGTATAATTGATGAAGGTTCGATTGATTCATGTTCGTAACCATCGTTAGGTGCTTCAATGATCTCTGACAGTTAGTCAAACGCACTAGAACAATGATTTTTTAAGCAGCTCATTAGGGTAATCCTGTAAAACGATGACTATAACCTGATGGATAAATTCTCCGCTGCTTACAGGTAATCATCAGGCGGTTGATCTCAAAATAATCATGAGATATTATCTCATGATTTAGTAGGTATAAGACAGTTTTAGAATTATTTTTTTCCAATGTTAATAGTTATTGTCAGTATCGCTAGTTAAAAACCGCCCTCTTGTTTCTATCCAAACCTAGTGTTTTCCTAGATCTGTCCTTATTTTTGTGAGGTTGATGATGTACATAAAGAATAATCTTTACCCCTATATGATGTGGTTTTTCCCTTTATCCTTTTTTACGTACCAATTTGTTTTGCGCTTATGGCCAGGGTTAATGATGCAGCCTATTATGGGACAGTTTTCAATTGATGCTAGCCATTTCGGTATCGTAGCAGCTTTTTATTATTATGGGTATGCTGGTATGCAGATCCCGGTTGCTATGTTACTTGACCGTTTTAGTGCAAGAACGGTGATTTTTATGTTTGCTATTTTGTGTGGTCTCGCTACGATTTTATTTACCTATAGCAACCATTGGTATTTAGCCTGTATCAGCCGTTTTTTGATCGGTGTTGGTTCAGCAGCCGGATTTTTAGGTGTTTCGAAAGTAGTTTCCGAATGGTTTCCTAAAACTCAATACACTAAAATGATAGGCTTTTCTTTTACTATTGGCTTGCTAGGTGCTATCTACGGTGGTAAACCAATCAGTTTGCTAATAGAACACTACTATTGGAAGAATATTGCAACAGGTTTAGCGATTGCTTCGATTGTGATTGCCTTTGGAAGCTTGTGTTGTTTACGATCATCGGCCTTTCCAAAACAACAGGAAGAGCAATCATTTCAGATTAACCATTTTAAAGCCTTATTATCTTCTCCCATTATATGGTCATTAGCTATTGCCAATTTGTTGATGGTTGGTTCTTTAGAAGGATTTAGTGATGTTTGGGGAGTACCCTATTTAATGACAGCATATGGGATTAGCAAGGCGAATGCCGCTGAACTTATATCGTTTGTATTTTTTGGAATGTTACTGGGCGGTCCATTGTTATCCACATTGAGCAATTATTTGGGCAAGTATCGCGTTATTTCTTTATGTGGGATAGGGATGGCTTTATTATTTGCTTGGCTTCTGAGTTGTCATCAGTACAATGGATGGTTATTTGCCGTCATATTTTTTTCTATAGGAATTATGTGTTGTTATCAAGTCATTATTTTTGCTGTGGGTGCTGATTTAGTGGATAACAAAAGTCTTGGCGTGACAGTTGCATTCCTCAATTGTATTAATATGCTAGGTGGTTCATTTTTTCATACTATCATTGGAGCATTGATGGATTATTTTTGGATGGGATCGATGGGTACCAATGGTATTAAACAATACGATGTGATGGCATATCATTATGCGCTAGTTGCCATACCAATTTGTGCTGTAATGGGTGCCGTAATCATTAGTATCCTTGGATTGAAAGGGACACGTTATCACCGACTTGATTGTAGTTAAACAAAATTGAGTCGGCTAATGGTTCGCTATTAGCTGAGCGCTGATTATCAAACTTTTGTCAATATTTTGGGGGTTTTTGTGCATGATTATAACGATTTGATTCGTATTTTTAATCATTGTTTTTTATCAACCTATAATACTCGCTTAATCAAAGGTGTTGATGAACCCATCTATCGTCCAGCAAGTGACAAACAACCGTTCAATGCTATTTATTTTGCTCATGGCTTTTTTAGTAGTGCTTTACATGAATGTGCCCATTGGTTTATTGCGGGTGAGCAGCGCAGAAAACTAATCGATTATGGTTATTGGTATATTCCTGATGGGCGTAATGCACAAGAACAAGCGTTGTTTCAGCAAGTTGAGGTTAAGCCGCAAGCTCTAGAATGTCTGTTATCAACGGCAGCCGGCTATAAGTTTCAGTTAAGTGTTGATAATCTTGATGGTGAACCGGGTGATATAGTGTCATTTAAACAGGCTATTCGTGAGCAGATAAAGCACTATCAGCAACAATTACCGCGGCGTGCTGCTATTTTTTATCATGCTTTGCATGATTTCTATGCACCCTTGGTAAAAATTGATTTAGAACAGCAATTGCTTTCGCTGTCAGTTGATGGATGCTAAGAGCATACTGATCGATAACTGGATTGTTAGAATCGAAAAAAATAAGCTTGATTCGAGCTAGCCTAGACAATATCTTGTCTAGTTAAAGAATAATTAGTTTATGCAACATTTAGGAGGATATGATGTGCCGTTCATATAGGTTTGTTTTATTATTGGTTAGTGTGGTGGGTATAACGGCTTGTCAGCATGCGAGTGAGCTGCAGATTCCTCTCTTTGAAAATTATTCAAAGCCAGAGCCGGTGGTGGCATCTGAAAATGTATCGTTGACTACCTTGGTCAGTGAAGCGTTGCAGAGTAGTCCAGAGTTGGCTCCTTACCATATACAAGTGGAGAGTCATGCTGATACAGTTGTGTTGAGTGGATATGTGAAGACGATTCGTCAGAGTGATACCGCTGGTGATTTGGCTGCTAAAGTTATGGGTGTCCACAAAGTAGATAATAATATCATTGTTCGTAAATGGCTAAAATAAATAACGGTACTGGTGCTAGAAGAACCGGTCAATAGACTTGTGTTTTCTTGGCACCTGTTTTATCAGCATGATTATCGTAGGTTAGCTTCGGATCGATTCAACCAGTTCTTTCGCTTCAGTTAACGTGAATGGTTTATAGATAAAATCAATGATCCCTACCGAACGAGCTTTTTCATTGAATTCTGATTCGCTATAAATGGTTAGAGCAATGATGGGAGTATTTTTATTTAGCAGACTTTGAGTTTTTATCAAATGGGTAACTTCAAAGCCATCTGGGCCTTGACCCAAACTTAAGTCCATTAATATGGCATCATATTGAACATCATTTACCATTTTTAGTGCTGTTTCAGCATCATCAGCTGTATCTACTACGCATCCTAATTGGTTTAAATGGGCTTTTGCTGCCAAACGTGCTATTGGCATGTCTTCAACGATTAAGACAGTGAGAGGTTTAGACATTTTTACCTATGTAAAATTGATATGACCGGAATTATAACACAAAAAGATTTATAATTGAACATCTATGCTGCAATAAAAAAATAATAATTTTAATTCGACTTTAGCCATTTTTCCCAGGACCGTTCGCCCTGAGGAGCGTGCGTGGCACCCGTCTCGAAGGGCTTTCTAGGCAGCTAAAGTGATCTGATAGATCAAAGAATTGCTGCTTTCTTTTGAGCAGGCGAAAATTTACCACAAGCTCTTCTAAAACATAAGCTAATTAGGTCTCAAAAGGACAGAGTATCGGGGAACAAGACGAAACATCAAGGCCCTTGAGAAGCGTAATTGGAAGTCAGATGTGTCGTACTATTCTGAGCGTGGGAAAGCCACGTACATGGGGAAGGACACTGGGTAAATAAGATCGTAGTAAGGAAAACGTCATGGTGTACCCAGAAGACACGAACAAGACGGAAATGAAACTGAAACGAATAACAGCGCTATCATCAGCCAACCCTGATATGGTATTTACGCACGTAATTCACCAGATCAATAAGGAGTCGCTGCGGGCATGTTTCCATGAGCAGGACAGAAGGAGGGCGATTGGAATCGATGGGATAGATAAAGCGAGTTATGGGGAAAAGCTGAATGAGCATCTTCGGGACCTAATGGAGCGAATGAGGCACATGGCATACATCCCAGGGGCAGTAAGACAAGTACGGATACCCAAAGACGGGAAACCGGATGCTACAAGGCGACTAGGCATTAGTCATTTCGAGGATAAACTTTAACTGATCGGAGCTCTAGGGCGTGTTGACAATTCATTCTCCCGCCGCTATACACAAGTCGCGGCAACTTAGGCGTGAGGATGAATTATCAAAACGCCCGATTACAAGTCTTATTCGTGATGATGGTATGTTCTAATGAATATGAGTTATCCGCCATCATCCATCGTATCAATGTCATGAGCCAGCAGCCGTCTTGTTGCACGAAAATAACTTAAAGGTGAATGCTCCAAAAGATCAGATAATTTTTCCATGTAGATGCAAGCATAGCGATCCACTTGATAAGCAAAATAACTTTCTTCTGCGCCAGCGCGAAATACTCGATCCCATTTAACGTTAAAAAAATGTTGTTGCTCGATGAGCAAAGTTGAAATTTTATGATCGATATCGGCTAAACTTGTTTGTAGCGTATGTAGCGCATTCATATGTTGATCAGCCGGATGTTCAATGTGTAGCGTATGAATATTAATATAGTCTTTTTCTAGTTGTTGTTTATTTTTCATCAAAGTTTTTAACTTTTGTTCAATAGGGTATGCGCGATATTGTGCGGCAATTTCTTCGCCAAGTTCCTCGACAACTAGTGCTGTGCGCCAGTTACAATCTTTTTTTAGGCGAACAATATCGCCGTAAATATGATCGCCAATATAAAGTATTTCATCTCCTTTTAAACCAAGATCATCGGTAAATTTGGTTGCACATCCACCTTGATAAATACCTGGGCAAATTTTTCCCGTCATATTCGTCATGGTTTCATCCTCAGGATTAATCTTTAAAAATTTAAAATTATCATAAAAAAATCTTGGTTTGTTGGCTAATGTGATGACGTATTGAAATAGGTCACGCCAATTTTCTCCAGGTTGAAGAAATGGTCCAAGGGCGTGGTTTAGTAGCCTATTGGTATAGCTATAATCAGAATTAGTTAGTAAAAAAATGCGTTTGCCATGACGAATACAGCGTTTTAAGCCATCAACGACAGCTTGTTCTTTAATAACAAATTGATCTAAGTTTCTGCATATTTGTTTTTTTAAGCTACCGTTAGCATGAACGGTATCAACGCTAGTTAATACGTCGAGCGCAATGGCCCTGTAATCAGGCAATAGCTCTGGATGCTGATCTTTGTAATCAATGAGTTGGCCATATAAGACGCAAAAGGCGATGGAAAAGGAGGTGTCAATAGCCATGTAGTTAGGATCGCTCAGATCAACATAAGTACTACGGTAAAATGATTTTTGCTCAGCAAAATCGATAGCTTTTGTTCCATGATAGCTTTGTCGAATGGCTCCGTAACGGCTTAATTTAAGAATATTGCCATGTTTACTATCAATGACCAGTCCTCTGATTGCCTCGTTGAAATTGAACCGCATGGATTGAATTGCTGGAGGATAGTGTTTCTCTTCAACCAGATGATGTTGGACGAATTCATAGACTAACGCTTCAAAATTTTGCGTGTGATAACGTATCAAGGTATGATCCATGTCCAAGCCTATAAATTTAATTTGTTTCATATTTAATATACGATTTACAAAAATCTTTTGATTCATTTCTGATCCTTGCGCTAGTTACGTTGTGATAGGTGGCCAGAACTAAAAAAACGATACTCTTTTTAGTTTAAAAAAGACTTGCTCCATTGGCTTTATGGAATGACATTGATTAAGTCTAGAGGCTGTATTGATCATGGTTTTTTTGTAAGTGTTCCGTTATATGTCATTAACTATAGGTGATAGTTTCAAAGAATAAATGTTTTATCAATAAAAAAGTGTTGGTTTAGAACTCAATATCAAATCATGAGTTGATATTAAGTGTTTGAGTTTACATAATAAAATTTAAAAAATACTCTGTCAGTATGAATAGTTGGTAGTCTGATTAATATAATTATTGTTATTTATTGTGTTTTAATTTAGTATTTGCGCTAAATTATTTCAATGCAATAGCTATCCCATAGTGAATATGGCATTTATCTTAACTGATGTAATGAGCATGCATAATTGCAAATTATGTTATAAAACGAGGAACTGTGATGATTGAGATGTTTCAACGGTTAATAGGGTATATCACATCGTTAGATAGTATACTTGGTGGCGCATATCTAGAAAAAAGACTTGCTCAGTCACAAAAGGCATGCGAGCTCCTCGCCAAAGAGCTAACGCAAAAGCATGTAATTCAATTAGCTGAAACTTTAGTCGGTGAACTAAAAGCAGTATCTGACGACAAAGATCTTGAGACGCAAGTGCGGTCGAAGGTTCGACATATAATTGAAGCGATACAATGTGAGCTAAGATCATTGCCACCCCAAAATCAACCATCTGTTGCCCCCCAAAATCAACCATCTGCTGCCCCCCCAAATACTTACTCAAGTTCTGTTCCCTCATCAGCGCCTAGCCGCGCGGCATCGGTGCATGGCAGTCATCTTAGTAAATATTCTATGTTGTCAGCGGCATCTCTACGTAGCGTGACTCTCCAATCGAAGGCAAATCAAATTGTTACTGGTCATGATATGCAGCAATATATTGCTATTGCCTGCCGCGGTGATGACGTACGCAAGCAGGCTATTGTTGCTTTAAGCGCAATGATTAAGCGTTTGAATAACAATGTCAGTGCTAATCAGGGTGACTTAGCGGCACTGAAAATATATTTAATTGCTGTTTTCTATTTCTTTAAATCGCCTTTAAGTCAGCTAGAGCCTGCTTTAAGCAACAAAAAATTACTTGCATGCAGTGCTAATTTGAAAGAATTTTTTAAGACGCTTGCAACGATAAAGTCAGCTGAGCAACCAAAGCAAGTTTCAGAACCCGCACTCGAATCCAGCTCTACAAAAGCTGCCATGAACCATATACTGTTGCTTAATATGACTAAAGAAGACTTGTCATTGTATTCCAATTGCTTGCGAAAAACATTTACGCAACCTACGAGTGGCGCTTCAGCGTCTAGTTCCAGTACTAGTTCTGCTGTAAAGGCTGGCGCATTCACTAAATAGGTTTTTAATAAATAAGTACTCAACGACTACCGATCGATATAGTACGTTGAGAATACCAATCGACATTAGCGAACATGGACATAATATGCCTAACTCAATTAATGAAAATAGATTAAATACTATCGAAATTAGAGATCGTATTCTTAAGCTACCGTGCTTGATTCCTGAGTTTAAAGATGACGCGACACCTAGTCTTACGCCATTAACGGGTATTGATATTAAAAAATTTCAAAAGCTGATAGATAAGATGGACCGTTCAGCTAGCGAAGAAGAGGAATTTAATGAAGTTGTAGAAAAAATATCCTCGATATTAGCGCTTTATGATCAGATTGTGCAAGAGTCCCTGAAGGAAGGAAAGTATAACCGTACTGAAATAAAAGGCTTATTGCAGCAACGGTATTGGCAATCGATTGTTGTAGCGTATAAGCAAGCTTATGGCGATGATTTTGATGCTTTTAATCGAGAACAAAAAAAATTAATAGCATCGATACGAGCAGAGCATATCAATTATGTTGAACGGGCTATGTTCTGTTTATTGGAGGTAAACGACTTCTCCCTTAATCATAATTTCAATAAGCCAACCCGGCTTGTTAACTTTGCAAGATTTGATGATCGTTATTTTGCACGTCATGAAGTCAAAAAATTACTAGAAAAAGACCAACAATATGTCCCTGAGATATTACAGTTCTATATTTCTGACTACGAGCGCTCAGAGCTTAAAAGCAAGTATTCCTATGTTAATCATTTGTACGCATTATTTGATTATTACCAAGCTTTGCCCCAAGTATATACTTCACCCACTGAGGAGCTGGTACCATTTGAGCCTAATGGTGAATTACCGCCTAGCAGTCCAGGAGTCTTAGTTGATGTGCCTCAGATTAATGTGCCTCAGATTAATGGGCTAGAGGAGCACCAACCAATGCATATTGAGCGTGAGAATGAATTGGCTCAACCTGGTGTAAATGCTGACAGCGACCTATTGCTTACAAATAATTCTGCAGGGACTAATCTAGGAAGCACAGAAAACTCAGTTGATTTGGTTCAAACCTTTGAGCTAGATCGACA
>JBMLTO010000056.1:19502-40064 GCA_049239925.1 Legionella sp.
TATCCAAATGAATAGTGGTAATACGGCTGAACTTAATCAAGCCAGTCCTTTGAATAATTCATCGAATTCATTGTTTAGTTCTAACGATGGAATATTGCCTAGCCATACTGTTGTGGAGACTAATCTAGAAAACTCAGTTGATTTGGTTCAAACCTTTGAGCTAGATCGACATATCCAAATGAATAGTGGTAATACGGCTGAACTTAATCAAGCCAGTCCTTTGAATGATTCATCGAATTCATTGTTTAGTTCTAACGATGGAATATTGCCTAGCGATACTGTTGGGGAGACTAATCTAGAAAACCCAGTTCATTTGGCTCAAGCTGATGTTCAAGATACGAACTCGGCAATAAATATTAATAGTGTGAATGGACAGGAACAATCCTATGCAAACCAGGTAACTCCTCAACGCCAAGGTATGCACAACCGTAGAACACCTCGTAACGAGAATCCTGTTGCTGCATCCAAGCTGCAAACTTGGCTCAAAGAACGCCGCCGGTATCAACCTCTAACGGCGGCTGACCAACCCCACTTAGCCTCACTGTTAACCAACCCTGAGCATGGTGGAGCCAGTAGTCACGGGGTTTCTCCTGCAAGGCCATTGAGTCGTAGGCTGAGTCAACAATTTTTATCACCAGGAGTATATGGGCATAGTCGAGCCAGTAGTCACTTTGTTTCTCCTGCAAGGTCATCTAGTCGTAGGCTGAGTCAACAATTTTTATCACCAGGACTCTATGAACGTAATAACGACTATGAGGAGCCGTCTTTGGATGGTTACAATGACGGATTTATGGATGGTGATGCGGAAAGTATATATTTTGGCAATCACCAAAATGCTCTATCTCGTGTTCAAATATTACCCACGATTATTAGTCCTGATAAGATTCATGATCGAAATAAGCTTTCACGGGCCCAATTGTATTTCGTGAATTTTTTATTATCTCAAAAGAATGATGGTTATTTACACCTATTAGTTCTTGATAGTTGTCGGCTAAATTCGGCAATTACTTATGATATCAATCCTGAAGATAATGTTGATAAGAATAATGCATTTGATTTTTTATTAAAAAATAAACGATTATTTTTGAAATTAATTAATTTATTACCAGGTCATAGCAATTTTGGAAAATTAGAGGATAGTCTTCTAGTGAAAGCTATCTCTTCTGTAAAAGCGATCAAAACTAATTCTCATTATAAACAAGAATTGGAGAATGACTATAAAAGAGTTTTTTGTTTCTCAGACAACAGTGTTCAGGTTAAGATGCTAGAAGATTTAGTGGTTAAGTCCTTAGCTAACGAGCTGTATCATAATGATGCTGTATTTAAACGAGTTTTTGTAGCGCTCAGTCAGTTTGTTCCTTATATGGCCGATAGCCATAAAAAGATATGGATCAATACGGTGATTGATCTTGCTGTTCACAAGCCAGACTATGTTACCGGTTTGTTAGATCGACGTTTTTGCTTTACATGGTTTTCAAATACTGTGAAAGCACATTTATCGGCAGAAAATATTAAGATACTATTGATTGGTAGCAGGGATGCCGTAGGCCAACGATTTAGATTCAATGATGAACAAATCTCGTATGTTTTCGGTCGACGATTTTTTAATTTACTTAGACCTGACGCTGATAATTTTGATGGCAGTCAATTACTTGAATTACTGTGCAGTGGTAAATCAACAGTACTCAGCAAAGCTGTAGCGGGTAATAGCCGTTATTTAAACAAAATAATTGATCAGTTACACCAACTATATTTGGCTGGTGATAGTGAGAAAATACAGGCGGCAATGGTTGAATTATATGACAATCATCGTGTCACTTTTGATGCTTTGAAAGAACAGCATAAACTCTTTAAAGAGTCGTCAGAAGAAAAGGGCCTAAATACATTCTCTATCGATAATACCTATTATAGGCGTTCTTCCTTGATTCACCATGAGGATTCACAACGCCCAGCTGATCTTTCAACGATTAAGGAAGAAAGTCGTGCAAGCTCTGAAGCCAACAGTCCTATCACAACAGATAATGTTCAATTATTAATTACGAATCAAGAACTTAGTAACCAATCATCTCCTCTAAATCCGGAACATCAGCAAGAGGATGCTCCTGGATTAGATGATAAAAATTTAACGAATACGAACATTGATACGCATCTTAGGGGTGCTGAGCAGCATTTCCTGCACCTATCTGGTAATGGACCTGAACAACTTCCTCAGAGGCCGTTTCTCGCTAGTATTGTTGGTTTGCAGACTGGTAATTTTTTTGAACGAACATTTAAGGATCACTATGATACACGAATTTCCGATCTACTCGGAACGTATGGACTTCAGTTAAAGGAGAAACCTGTGTCTAATTTTGCTAAGACTTTAATAAGTTTGAAGGATCCTTATTCACAAGAAGACTTTATCCGAAAGTCTCTTGTTAACAATAGTAGCGATGATTGTAAACAAGCGAGCCCTGTTGAGTCATTACATGACCGAATAACTCAGGCAACTACTCGTATTCTTAAAATCATACAGGGCAACAGTCAAAGCCAAAGCCAAAGCCAAAGCCAAAGCCAGAAGCAAGACATTCCGAAGACTTATTGGTCTGGGCTGATAGCTCTGAATAATGTTCGGAAGGATCAATTATCATCGTACATGGCGAACTGTATGGCGGACCGTAGAGAGCGCCTTTCTGGGCGTTCGGTTGAGACAGATGACGAATGGAATGAGGAGACACCCGCATCGCTCGGGGGAGCGACCCTGACGAATTGACAGTTATTTTTAGGTTTGACTAAAATCACGGATCGTTCAGGGGCAGGTCTTTCCTCTTGACTTTTGGTCAGTAGCAGTTATTTAAAGTTAGGAGGAATGATCGGACTCTCTTTATGTGACCTGCCTCTCTAGAATTTCAACATCCGAACTCTATGGGTAGGTCTCGCCAAGGGCAGCCAACAGGCATTCGATATAAGATTGCCTCAACCCTCATGCGAAGATTAGACTTGTCATCTATTTGATGTTGTAGCATTATCTCCTTCAGTTTAGCTTACTCCCAATTTTAATTCATTATTTTGCGAATTTATGCTGCAGGATGTAGGATCAAAGTCCCAATCGATTTGTTTGCACTTTATTCTTGTCTTGTTGATCATACGATTGCTGAAGAAAGCTTAAATGTTGAAGTCTTGAAATAGCAGATATTGACGAGCTTGATTCTCTGGGTGGCCCAGAGACAGTTGCTTGATTTCCAACCAGATCAAATCTGAATTCTTGGTCGCCTATATGGTTTTTCATGGTTGTCACCATAAAAGCTTCTTGAATTTTTTTGTTTTCCGGATGAAAAGAAACAAATTCTTGCTCTTGATGTGAGTAGGTTGTAAGAATAATTGAGAAGCATGGCAGATGATTGGAGCCATCATTTTTAATCGTTTCAATGAGGTGGATGAGATGAAAATTTTTCTGTTCATCTTTTATTTGTTGATAAATCTCAGCACTACTTTCCTCATATTCAGTCAACGAGAAAAATGTGGTGATTATATAATAACGACCATCTTGATCAGAATGGCCGACTTCATAGATGCATGACGCTCTAAATTTATTGGATAAGTGATTTTTTTTCTCATAATCAATTTGTTTTGTTAAATAATTTGTGATTGTTTTAGCAAATTTATCAAGGGAAGAATCTTCATTTTGAACGTCATGAGGATATTTCTCAGGCAAAAGCATCGGTTGATAACCTTGCTCCGTTTGTTCTTCTTCAAACGACTCGTGAAAATGAGTGGCTAATTCATGGGCAATTGCACGCATCCATAAGGAAAAAATACCTAAAATTTTTATTGGCGAATGAAAATTATAATTCAGTAATGGTTGGATAAAACTGTTATCGATAAACAACAAGAAGTCCTTTGTTGTCACCTTGAATAGTTCGCCATTAATCCGGATCGGATCTGTTTTGTTTTGTATTCGAGCCTCCACTATTTTCGAAAACTCAATCATTCGTTTGGGTCCCAAATGCAGAAAATTCAATATATTTTTAGGATAAAAAAATGATGTGACAATGCGTATGACTCTTGCTTTACCAGATAATTCAGACTGAAAATAGGAAGAGACGTTACTGGCTGCAAATGTTACTTTTAGGGCATTTTGTGTTTGTCCAGAGATTGTTTGGATTAGCTTACTATAATCATTTTTATTTAACCGTTCTTTTAGAAAGCGGCTTGGTAATGCTGTTTTTAGTAGTAGGCGCTGATATTCAATAAGTATTGGACGCTTCTTGTGATTGTTTTCCATGGGATAAATTTTTAATGATTGCTGCACATATGCCTTTAAATATTGAACAAGGTACCGACCCTCCGAATGCCAAAATCCAAAGGGTGCTTGTTGCTGATTAGTCAGTGAGAACGTTTGTTTTAATAGAGCTTTCGTTAGTGATGGTGTAAAACAAATGAGTGGTTCGGCAAGGTAAAAAATGAAATTATTGTCATAAATCATTTGTGAACTGACATTCATTGATAATTGATTAAAAAAAGCACTTTGTTGCTGTTGTCCATCGATGCTCAACGTTGATGGAGGGCAGTATGTTAGTTTTTTATCCTTGTTTCGTACTGGAATTTCATAACCAAAAGTTTTAACCGCGTATTCAGCTGTTTCAATAAAAGTAGAAATAGCAGTAAAACAGGAACCCGTTATGTGGGTATCACCATCCACTGATAATAAACTAGTTTTATCCACTAGGTTTTCTGGTAGTAACCGCCAAATTTTTTGTGCCTGTTGTAAACAATAATTACGCATTTGTCCGATAGGTGGATGGCCAGTTACTTTATGTTGATCATCATTTGTCCAGGTAAAGGGTACAGTTAAAGAAAATATATCCTTATCGATGCCGGGTTGTTGAGGATAATCTGTTAGACTGTTATCGGTTCCATTCAAGCCAAAAATTAAAATAATTTTTATACCTGTTTGACGATTTTTTCTGAGCATCGCACAATATTGTGTGATGGTCATATCAGGCTCCTTTCCTCGAGAAGGGCAACTAATGATTATCAACCGTTCAGTATTACCAACGAACTTTAGTATGGTATCTTTTTCAATCATATGATCGACTAATGGGGTAATGTGGGGCGGCGATTGTTCGATGTAGCATGATTTTTTTAATGGTTTTGTTCTAGGCGCAGCATGGTTTTCAACGGTTGTTGCTGGCTGAGGATCTGTTTTGGAGGGTACTTCATCTATTTTATAATAAATAATATCCTCTTCTTCATGATCGGATTCAGAATCATCGGCACTGTCTGTAGCCAGACTCACTTTGCTAGTGAGCCCATCAAGCCTTGTTTCGATATCGCTCACCAGACCATTGGGAAGTAGCTTGCATGCTTTTTCATAGGCAGTTAACCCAAAAAATGAGCCTGAAGCTTGTTTTTCAAGTTTTTTAATAGTGGCAGATACCAATGTCGCTTGCCATTTTTGGCTAAATTTTTTATCCTTATAAAGTTTGAGTGCATTAAGAGCGAATAATACTCGTTTATATATTTCCAGGGCGTTAGGTGAGTTGTTATTTTTTGAAATAATAAACTCATTAATTAGACTTTTACTGACATAATATTTGAGAATAGCTAATTCAAAGTTAGTATTTCCAATTGGATTATAAATAATACATGAACGACCCGGGGTCTCACCTTTGGCACGTCCTAAACGTCCGCGTATTTGTGCTAAATTCCCCTCAGTCCAAGCACCGCTGAAAAAAAACATCAGATCAGCATCAATGCGTATACCAACCGATCCCGCATCTCCAAAAATAACGACTCTGGAGGTATACATGTAGTGGATATAGTGTAGAAAAATAATCAGTACGGAATCGACGCAAATGGTATTTAGATATTTTTTTTGATTCTCGACATTATTGATAAAGCTAATAAAACTCTTGAATTTTTTTGCTGGATTATCTGTATGGACTGGACTATTTTTTTCTAAAAAGGCATCGGGGATTAGGGCTGCAAACTGTTTTAACCAGGAGTCTGTTTGAGGTAGATTTGCATCAAAATCAATACATTCAGTTAAGGATGCTTGTTCAAATTTTTTCAGTAATACGAATAAGTCAAATAGATTTTGAGTGAATGGTTGATGATTCGTATGAGCTAATTTGCCGATATCATTGAATGCCTCTACGATCGTATGATCAACGTCTTCCTCATGAAGTTTAGTTTGTACCAAGTCCAAAGTTTCTTTAAGCATCTTTATTTTTTCATGCTTGCTTTTCTTGGTATAAACACTATTAAATCGTTCTTCGATATGGTAGAGGACGTCTTTGATGGTAAAAATTTTATTAAAAGCATTCAAATAGCAGCTTCGATTCAGATTAACCCTGTAAGCTGAGGGGATTTTTTGATTAAAAGTAGTGCTGTAAAAGTAGCCAATTTCAACAAACGTTTCTTCCGACTGCGGATCATTTACGTCAGCAAACGGCTTAAATAGCTCGGTCCTCATTTTATTGATAATTTTTACTGCAATATCATGCGTTTCTGCATATATTGCAATTAATTTGCCTGGATTGGCGTTGATTGTTTTAAAAAAAGCTTCAAAGATAGTTGAATGTTGCTCATTGAATAAATTTTCATAATACTCTGCTGTTAAACGATAAGGATCTTTATGTTCCACAGGTTTCAGAATCTTTATATCTAATATTTGGTCGCTAACATTTGCTTTACCAGTTGGCCATTCTTCGTATGAAGCTAATTTAGAAAAAAATAATTTGACCCATTGTCGTAAGTATTTATTAACATAATGAAAATTTTTATTATCATTACCTAACAATTTTTCCAGTTGTTTATTAATATCATTGGGCTCAATCAATCCTTCTAAGTTTTTTTCTATATCTGTCCATTTTTTTATCAAAAAATCATTCAGCCCAATTTTATCTCTCAGTAATAAGGCGCCAACAAATTTGATTTGCATGGTAAATTCGGTAAAATATTGGGGCCATGGCGTTGCTGTTGCTGCGATAATAAGTTTGTTATTTTTACTACCTGGTGTTGAGTTATCTTGGAAAAATTGTGATATTTCACTCGCAATATCCTTGCAATTCAGAGCATGACTGGGGTTTGCAGCGAAAACAGTATGAGTCTCATCTACGATAATCCCGTTAAATTGGCTAATAATTTCCAGTAGCTCATTCTGATAATGACTTTGATTCTTAATATAGGCTTTCAATGAGTTGACTAACGAGTCTTGTCCTGTTTTTTTGGTAAAAAGTTGAGGGTATAATTCCATCGAAAAATCAAGACCATTTAGTTTACCGAATCCTTGCAGAATTTCCTCATATTTATAAAAGTTATAAATTAAAAGAAAAATGTCTTTATCCTTGTTTTTTAATGCAGGGAACTGTTTAGTTAATAAGCTGAGATGATCTCGTTCTTTAAGGTGATATAACTCTAAATTGTCTTTATTTTTAAAGAATTGTTTTGAAAAAGATTTATCTAAGTCTTTCTCCTTAGTAACAAAAGCATCAATGACGGACTTCGTTTCTTTATAGTTGGAAAAAATTTTAAAGTCAGATAGTTTTTTATTAATCCGATCGTTGACCTTTGTCATCTCTCCATAAACAAGATAGCCAGTGTCCGATTTCTTATCTTTATTTTTTTTACCAGAGACTCTTGAAATAATTCCACAATATTCTAGTAATGGAATAAAATTTTTTATAGAGTTGTTTTTAGTTTGGTTAGATGTAGTTATTTTTTTTATCCGATTTTCCAATACTTCATTGGTAACAAAAATTATTCTATTTTGCTGACGATATTGATTGTTTTGTTCTATTTTTTCGGAGAAATCATCCGTGCTGGTAATGATTGAATAATTAATTTCTCCATGATCAAAAAAGGCATGTTCATCTAGATCTTGTTTTTCTTTTAATCGATTGGTGAAAATAGCAATGTTTTGTTTCCAACCGTCTTGGATACTTTTGGGCGTTATGATCAAGTAGGGTTTTCTATCCTGTTCTGTAAGATCACTAAAATGTTGTAAAATAGCGGCAAGAATAATAAAAGTTTTTCCATAACCTGGTGGCAAGTAGAGGAGGGTGCCTAATCCTAATCGTTGGTTATGAATAATTTTTTTAATGTGTTTTCCCTGATTATCATTTTTTTGATAATGAGTTATCTCGTTAAAATAATTGAACCAACAAGGCTTATCTTCCTTGGTTTTCGAATCGTTTTCTAGTTTTCTAAATTGTTTTTTAACGGTATTAAGAATGCTGAGGTCAGGCTCTAATCCTTTGTTCACGCCAATAGCTAGCATTTCCCAATAATTTTTGTATTCAGCCGATCGTAACAGTAATTTATTAGAGGGTTGGGCATAATGAATCTTGTTACATAGACTTGCGGTAATCACACTATCTTCAATATTACGATCAGCAAAGCGAATAGTTGTTTCATCATAAAAATCAAATAACCAATTAGATTCACCAATCGCCGCAAGAATATTTACATATTTTTTATGGCTATCTAATGCATTATCTGGATGTAAAGATAATGAAGATGCTAAGTTATGGCTATCGAAATTGAGGCGGCAAATAGTCACTTGGAATTGGTTATCGTTATTTTTCTCAAGAAAGGAGACTGCAATTTCGGTTGTACTTTTTTCTGCCGATTTTTTTTTAATAAATTCGATAATTTCAAGCACTTTCAATGTAAAAAATCGATCACATAATAATTTAGAATGTTTGAATGGGTTGAATTGATCATGAGGCTGTGATGAAAGTGATTGACCAGAAATAATCTCGCTATATTGTTTCGCTTCCTGCGCATTCAGTATAGGTGTTAGTTTTTCTACCAGTAAATCTCGTTTTTGTACAGGGATATGCCACGCACCATGGTTTTGCATTGCTTGAATGAATTCTTGTTTAGCATCAGTGAACAATTTTTGTAACGATTTAAAATGATCTTGTTTGATCGAGGAAGATTCCTCTGCTAGTTGTGATTTGATTTGTTGGCGATTGCTTAAACGAGGTTTCTTATTAGACTGCTCAGTATCTTCATTAGACGAGCGAGGTCGCTTGGCTTTTTCTATGGGAGGGTTGTTTTTTACTTTAGACGGTTGAGTTGATGAACTAGATGTTGCGGGGATAATAGTTGTTGAGCTTGAGCTTGAGCTTGAGCTTGAGCTTGAGCTGATTGTTGTTGACATAGGCAGCACTGATTCTTTCTTCTGCTTTTGGAAATAGTTTTGTATACTTCGACGGCCTTTAGGTGGCATAAATCATCCTTTTGTTAATCTGAGTCAGCATTTGCTTGATGCCCACGTCTTTCATCGCAAATTTACCTGTATTCCCAACAACCATTTATCACTATACATGGATTAAAAGATATTGTTAGCAGTGTTTTTTAGCGACGAGACTCTTTGTTCGACGCATTAAAAAGGTAAGCCTACTATACATGATATTTAGATTTAGCGAGTCAATTTTATAGTCGTAAGATCACATACCACTCCCTCCCATCTTTTGTTATACTGTGGTCTAATTTTTTGTAATGCTAGAGAGCTATATTGTCTAATTCAGAGCAACTCGATGCGCATGCGACGTCGATACAGGGTGGTATATGGGCATGGCTAGTTTGTCTTTCTGCTGGGTTGTTTTTCTTTTATGAATTTTTCCAGTTAAACTTATTTGATGTGATTAATGAGTCATTGCGAGTCGATTTTAAGATTAGCGCCACACAAATTAGTTGGATGTCAAGTACCTTTCTTTGGGCTGATGTAATTTTTTTATTACCAGCTGGAATTATTTTAGACCGTTTTTCTACGCGCCTAGTTATTTTAAGCGCGATGGCTGTTTGTGTATTAGGAACAGTTGGTTTTGCTTTGACGAACTCATTTGCAGTGGCATCGTTTTTTCATTCGCTAACAGGCATAGGGAATGCTTTTTGTTTTGTCTCTTGTGTTGTTCTGATTTCACGATGGTTTCCAGCTCGTAGACAGGCTTTGGTTATTGGTTGTGTCATCACTATGGCTTTTATGGGTGGCATGATGGCTCATACACCACTTGCTTATTTGAATGCACAATATGGATGGCGTCAGTCATTGCTGATCGATGGTGGCTTAGGATTATGTATTTTTTTCTGGATTTTATTGGTTGTAAAAGATCGCCCAGCGGCCAATCAATTAACTCATGTGACAGTGCACACACCAATAAACTTGCTGACAGTCCTAACTAATCGTCAAAATTGGTTAGGAGGTCTTTATACCGCTTGTCTGAATTTGCCTATCATGGTTTTGTGTGCGTTATGGGGAGCCTGCTATTTGGAGGGGGTTCATCATTTACCAAAAATACAAGCAAGCAATACCATCAGTCTAATTTTGGTTGGTAGTATTATTGGTTGTCCATTAGTAGGCTGGTTTTCTGATCGTTGTGGTTTACGTAAACCAGTCATGGTCATCGGTGCTGTAGCAACATTGATTATCGTTATCCCTTTGTGTTTGGATATAGTATTATCTCCTTTGGTTTTAAGTGGGCTATTTTTGGCACTGGGATTTTTTACTAGCTCTCAGGTGACAGCGTATCCACTGATTGCAGAAAGTAATCTACCTTCCAATACTGGTGCTGCAACAGGCATTGCTTCGATCATCATTATGGGGGGGGCGGGCGTAGGGCAGCTATTGTTTGGTTTGCTCATGCAAAATCATGCTAATTTGAGTGTATATGCAGCTGGTGATTTTAAGGTTGCCATGTGGATTTTTCCTATCAGTTCTTTAATAGCATTGATCGCACTATTGTTTACTAGGGAAACCTATTGCATGGGTTTGAAATAAGGCGTATTTATGCAGCAAATTGAACAACCGTTTACGCGATTTGAATCGAAAAATAATACTCTATTGCCTTGGATCGTATGTTTTACCGCTTCATTATTCTTCTTTTATGAGTTTATTCAAGGAAATATGTTCGCATCTATTGCTGACAACATCATGCATGATTTTGAAATTCGTGCTGATAAAATGACTTATTTATCAAGTATTTATTATTTGTCAAATGTTGCTTCTTTGTTTTTTGCCGGTATGCTATTAGATCGCTACTCCACCAAAAAGATACTAGTTACAGCCATGATTTGTTGTGTATTGAGTACGTTTATCCTAGCACATGCTCAATCGTTCTATTTGGCACTAGGGTGCCGCTTTGTGACGGGTATCGGTAGTGCTTTTTGTTTATTAGGTCCTATTCGCATTGCTTCTCATTGGTTTCCGCCACATCGTATGGCATTAGTTACTGGTTCTATTGTCACAATGGCGATGACTGGGGGGATGATTGCGCAATACCCATTAACTAAATTGGTTATTCAGTTCGGTTGGCGCCAGTCGCTAATCATCGTTGCTTGTTTAGGGGTCTCTATTGTTATTACCATGATTTATGCCGTTAAAGATAAACCTGAAGGTTATCAAGCCGTGTTTAGAAAAATACAGACGGTTAGGCCAATCTCTAACTATTCTTATTTAAACTCACAAACGTTGCGTGCTGCTTTATATGCTAGTTTAATGAATATGGCAGTGGCTATTTATGGTGCAATGATGGGGTCGTTGTATTTGATGCAGCGTCTTGGGGTGAGCAAAGAGCAAGCCGCCCTGGTTAATTCGATGTTATTTTTAGGGGCAATTTTAGGTGGACCTCTGATTGGATGGTGTTCAGATAGGCTGGCCTTACGAACATTGCCCATGAAAGTAGGTGCTATGGTTTCTTTACTCACTATGTTGGTGATTCTATATGTGCCGGTTTCATTAGGATGCATGGGATTGCTGTTTTTTCTATTGGGTTTTTTCACTGCGGCGCAGGTTATTAGTTATGCGTTGGTGGCAGAAAGTTCCGCACCAGAAATGACAGCAAAAGCAGTCAGTATCGTGTCTATATTTACTCAAGGTGGATATATCGTCTATCAAAATCTGTTTAGTTATTTTTTACAGCAACATGGTGGTTTGCAAATTATAAATGATGTGCCTGTTTATTCTTTCGCTGATTATCAATGTGCGGCGATAATTATTCCGCTCGGTTTTTCTTTGGCTTTGTATGTGGCTTTTCGTCTTAAGGAAACCTATTGTCGACAATTACACGGATAAATAATATGCCTGCTGCGAGAGTTTGTGTTTTACTAATGGATTCACTGGGTATTGGTGCGAGCCGTGATGCGGTAGATTACGGGGATGTAGGTGCCAATACTTTTGGCAATATTCATCTTGCCTGTGAGGCGGGATTGGCTAATAAACCAGGCTTTCGGATAGGGCCTTTGTGTCTACCTAACTTAAGTCGTTTAGGCTTGTATCACGCAGCTATTGCAAGCAGCGGTACGAAGCTCGTAGATTTAGCTAAGCTATCAGTTCCTAAAGGATATTATGGTTATGCAGTAGAGCAAAGCATGGGTAAAGACACGCCAAGTGGTCATTGGGAACTAGCTGGGGTACCAGTGATGTTTGATTGGGGATATTTTCCTCAAACCGTACCTTGCTTTCCCAAACAGTTGATCAGCGAATTTATTGCTCTTGCACAAATTCCTGGTGTTTTAGGCCAAAAGCACGCTTCCGGTACAGATATTATGAATGAGTTAGGGGAAGAACATATCTTATCTGGTAAACCTATTATTTACACTTCAGCCGATAGTGTATTTCAGATAGCTGCTCATGAACAATATTTTGGTTTAGAACGTTTATATGAGATATCGGTTATTGCACGTCAATTAGTTGATCCGTATCAAATAGGACGAGTGATAGCCAGACCATTTATTGGTTGCCCTGGGGCTTTTGTTCGAACAGGTAATCGCAGAGATTATGCGACCTTACCTCCAGAACCTACCTTGTTAGATTATTTAAAAAATGCAGGGAGAGAGGTGATTGCAATTGGCAAAGTTGCTGATATTTATGCTCATCAGGGGGTTACCCAGCAATTAAAAGCTGATGGTAATATGGCCCTGTTTGATAGTACATTGCAGGCCTTGAAAACGGCTAAATCAGGAAGTTTGATATTTACAAATTTTGTTGATTTCGACTCTTCTTATGGTCATCGTAGGGATGTAGCTGGCTATGCTCATGCTTTAGAATTGTTTGATGCACGGTTACCTGAGCTAGAAGCACTATTACAACCAGGTGATTTAGTTGTTATTGCTGCCGATCATGGTTGTGATCCAACCTTCTCTGGTTCCGATCACACGCGTGAACATATTCCTGTATTAGCATTTGGTCCTAATATTCAAGGCCAATTTATTGGTCGACGGGAGACGTTTGCAGACATTGGCCAAACAATCGCGCAACATTTAGCTATTGAACCGATACCACGTGGTGTTTCATTTCTACGATTATTATGATCTATCCTTCATCATTCATCGATTACTGCGATAGTTTACAAATGAAGCTTAGCGCTTTACGTAAGGAAGTTTTGTATATTTTATGGCATGCTCAAAAGCCTTTAAAAGCCTATGAAATTTTAGAGCGTTTATTAACAACTAAAGCTAATTCTAAACCGCCGACGGTCTATCGTTCGCTGGATTTTTTAGTCAATCTTGGTGTTGCTCATAAAATTGAGTCGATACAATCCTACACCTTGTGTTGCAAACCAGATGCACATTTAAATTCTGAATTACTAATGGTTTGCACCTATTGTCGTCAAGTTACGGAACTCCATGATGCCGCTTTCCAGCTTTTGGTTATGGAATTAGCACAAAAAACTAATTTTCGTTTAAAAGAGGACACGATTGAGTTGAAAGGCTTATGTTCTTTGTGCCAGGATCAAACTTGAGATTGCCTATAGATAATTAGAGAATATCCGTCAATTAGGCTAAAACTATTTATATGTAAGCCATTGATTTTTTTATAATGATCCCCAACTTATAATTTTCGATACCAATAAGGATTGATCTTGGAACAATTTCGTGGAACAACCATTTTGTCAGTTAGGCGAGGGAAGCACGTTGTAATTGGTGGTGATGGCCAGGTTACTATGGGTAACACCGTTATGAAGGGTAATGCTCGCAAAGTTAGACGGCTATATAATAATCGAGTGATTGCTGGTTTTGCAGGAGGAACAGCTGATGCTTTTACCTTATTTGAACGTTTTGAAAGTAAGTTAGAACTGCACCAAGGCCATTTAGTGCGTGCCGCTGTTGAAATGGCTAAAGATTGGCGTACGGATAAAATGTTGCGTCGTTTAGAAGCGCTGTTGACCGTTGCTGACAGTAAATCATCGTTAATTATTACTGGTAATGGTGATGTCATTGAGCCAGAAGACAGTTTAATGGCCATAGGATCCGGCGGTGCTTTTGCACAAGCTGCAGCTCGAGCTCTTTTAGACAATACTGCTTTACCAGCGGTAGATATTGTGAGGAAAGCCTTGCAGATAGCAGGCGATATCTGCATTTATACCAATCATAACTTAACCATTGAAGAATTAGACAGTGAGCAATGCTAATGACAGTAATTAATACTAGTACAGTAATGACCCCTCGAGAAATCGTTGAAGAGCTTGATCGGTTTATTATCGGTCAAGATCCGGCTAAACGAGCAGTCGCTATAGCATTACGAAATCGCTGGCGTCGTATGCAAATAGATGATGATGCTCTCCGTAATGAAATCATGCCCAAAAATATCTTGATGATAGGCCCAACAGGTGTGGGTAAAACTGAAATTGCACGTCGGTTGGCTCGCTTAGCTGATGCCCCATTTATTAAGGTAGAAGCGACCAAATTTACTGAGGTTGGTTATGTTGGTCGTGATGTAGATTCGATCATACGAGATTTAACTGATATTGCTATCAAACAAGAACGGGAGCAAGCAGTAAAAAAAGTACAAGGCCTTGCTGAAGATGCGGCTGAAGAACGAATTTTAGATATACTGTTACCTGTTGCACGAGGCTCGATGAGTGCAGAGGAGAAAGACACGTCAACGCGTCAAACATTTCGTAAAAAATTACGTGAAGGACAGTTAGACGATACCGAAATCGATATTGACGTCACTGCAGCCCCCATCGGGGTAGAAATCATGGCGCCACCAGGTATGGAAGAAATGACTAATCAGTTACAAGCCATGTTTCAACAAGTTGGATCCAATCGGACTAAGACGCGTCGCTTGCCGATTCATAAAGCAAGGAAAATTTTATCTGAAGAGGAAGCTGCAAAATTAATTAATGAAGAAGATGTTAAATTAAGAGCCATCGAAAATGTTGAACAAAATGGTATTGTTTTCATTGATGAAATTGACAAAATATGCAAACGTCCAGAGCATGGTGCCGATGTATCGCGTGAAGGTGTTCAACGCGATCTACTTCCTTTAGTGGAAGGAACAACTGTATCTACTAAGTATGGAATGGTTAAGTCTGATCATATATTGTTTATTGCTTCAGGTGCTTTTCATTTATCCAAGCCATCAGATCTAATTGCTGAATTACAAGGACGTTTACCTATTCGCGTTGAGCTTACTGCATTAACGGTCGATGATTTTGTTCGTATTTTGACTGAGCCAACAGCATCGTTGACTGAACAATACACAGCACTATTAGCAACCGAAGGTTTACATCTTTGCTACGAGCCATCAGGCATACAACGTATAGCCGAGGTTGCTTGGCAAGTAAATGAACGAACAGAGAATATTGGGGCTAGACGGTTATATACGGTGATGGAGCGCTTGTTGGAAGTGATATCGTTTGAAGCTACTGATAAAGCCGGCGATACAATAGTGATTGATGCAGATTATGTGAGCCAACATTTGGGTCAACTGGTTGCTGATGAAGATCTAAGCCGCTATATTCTTTAGACATCTCAGTTGATAGTATTCCTGAAGTGTTTCAACATCAGATCAAGCTTAACCTTATTGCATCTTGGGATTGTTGTGAGACAGGTAGTAGTTGTTGAGGGAAAAGATAAGGACAATCGATATGCTATTGAAACACTCCAGAGATGGAATCTAATGGTGACTGGATAAGTCCTTTTTAGGGTTTATTTTGAAAAAGTTTATCTATGCTGATCGATAAAGATTCTTTTAACGTTTCGTTAACTTGTTTAATCTGTTCATGCCAAGGTTGAGTCATGGAATATGTTTGTGCGTTAGACTCGGCATGAACTGGAAGTTTATACGGCAAAAGTTCTATAAGCTCGTACAACGATACATTGGTAAGGTCACGACTGAGTATAAATTCTCCATTTGAAGTTCTATGAATGAGCTGTAGGTCAGTAAGCTGCTTAATCATGGTATCCGTACTAATGGCAAATGGTTGAGTGCTTGCATTGATTAGGGCTTCTAAGGTGACACCTTTACCATTAAGTTGTGCTAACCATAATTGATATAGCCACAGTAAAGCTTGTGAAAAGCCATCGATCGAGTTGCCTGGGCGTCGTTGATGGCGAACCGATAGTGCATAACTAATTTCTGCTCCAAGTAACGTAATTAACCAGACCCAATAAACCCACAAGAAAAATAGAGGAATGGTTGCAAACGCACCGTACAAAAGTTCATAAGTGTTGTAGCGTGTCAAATAGAATGCAAAAGAGATTTTTGCTGATTCAAACAGAATACTAGCAACAAGCGCCCCATAAATGCCATGTAATAATCGTATCGAGCAGTTAGGGACTACCACATAGAGAAACGTAAAGCCAAGAAAAGATAAAAATGAGGGAGTGTAGCTGAGCAGTAAGGATGGGGTATGATAATTTTTCACAAACGGTATAGAGAAAAAATAAGAGCTTGCGGCAATGCTTAAACCTAATAAAAATGGGCTAAGCGATAAAATAGTCCAATAAAATAAAAATGCTGATATACCTTGTCTAGGCGTACTGACTCGCCAAATTTGGTTCATTGAGCGTTCGATAGTATACATCACTAGTAATGCGCTAACAAATAGCATTGCTATCCCAAAAATTGACAATTTAGTTACCTGCATCACAAACAACTGCAGGTAGTTTTCAATGATTTTCCCCGTGGCTGGTACAAAATTTTCAAAAATAAAATTTTGGGTTGGCTCGCTTAGATTATGGAATACAGGGAAGGATGATAGAATGGAAAATGCAACTGACATCAATGGAACAAGTGCTAAGAGAGTCGTAAATGCTAAGGCGGAAGCGCGGTAAGTGCAGTCATCTGCAATAAAATGATCGATAACAAAATAAAGGAAACGTTTGCCTTCTGAGAGTTTTTCTATTAGTTTTTGTCTTAAGGTCATGTGTTTATCCTGATTTATTTCCATTAGGCTGCTCATAATTAGCAGTCAATGATTAGCCAGTTTTAGTCTTTATTGGAGCAAACTTTATGAGTAAACCTTATGTTTTGGTGTTGTATTATTCACGCCATGGTTCCGTAGCGCAGCTCGCACAATATATTGCACGAGGTATAGGTGCTGTCGCTGATATTGATGTACGTATTCGTTGCGTACCACCCGTATCCACGACCTGTGAAGCTACCGATAAATCGATACCTGATCAGGGTGCTCCTTATGCGACGCTCGACGATCTGCGTGGTTGTTGTGCCTTGGCACTAGGTAGCCCTACTCGCTTTGGTAACATGGCTGCCCCAATGAAATATTTTCTTGATAACACCTCATCTGTTTGGTTATCAGGCGATTTAGTAGGTAAACCTGCCTGTGTGTTTACATCAACAGCTTCTATGCATGGTGGCCAAGAAAGTACCTTACTGTCGATGATGCTTCCCTTATTGCATCATGGCATGTTATTGGTCGGATTGCCATACAGTATACCTGAATTAAGTTCTACTCAAACGGGTGGCACGCCATATGGTGCGACCCATGTCGCTGGTGCGACCAGTGATTATCCTTTAAGTATAGATGAAATTGAGCTAAGCAAGCGCCTTGGAGAGCGATTAGCAACGATTGCAGTCCAATTGCTTGATAAACAATAAGTGCTGATAATTAAGGACAGTTCTTTATGAAAGTCATCAGTTTTAATGCGAATGGTATTCGATCAGCGGCTCGTAAAGGATTTTACGAGTGGTTAGTTAAGCAAGAGGCCGATTTTGTTTGTATACAAGAAACGAAGGCGCATTATGCACAATTAGCGGATGATCAGGTTTTTTTTCCACAAGAATTTCATTGTGATTATTTCGATGCACAAAAAAAAGGTTATAGCGGTGTAGCCATTTATGCTCGAAAAAAACCACTTCAAGTCACTAAAGGTTTAGGATTTGATTATTGCGATAATGAAGGACGTTATCTTCAGTTTGATTATCCAAACTTAAGTGTGGTGTCCTTATATTTACCTTCTGGCAGTAGTGGTGAAGGAAGGCAGGCTGTAAAATATGATTTCCTAGATCGGTTTGCAGAACACTTAATTGACTTAAAGAAAGCCGGCCGAGAGTTAATCATTTGTGGCGATTACAACATAGCTCATAAGAAAATTGATTTAAAAAATTGGCGTGGAAATCAAAAAAACTCTGGTTTTTTACCTGAAGAGCGCGCTTGGCTTGATAGACTGTTTGGAGAGATTGGCTATATTGATGCATTCCGTGTTCAGAATCAGCAAGAAGAGCAATATACCTGGTGGTCCCATCGACGTAATTCTTGGGACAAAAATATCGGTTGGCGTATTGATTATCAGGTCATCACGCCCGGTTTGGCTAGCAGTATCTGTGATGCTAGTATTTATCGTGAAGTAAAATTTTCTGATCATGCCCCATTGGTGATTGAATACCAAGGAGAATGGTGTGCTTAAATTAGCAACGTGGAATGTCAATTCACTGAAAGTACGTTTTGATCAAGTTTTACAATGGACGAAAGATAACGATATTGATATTTTGGCGGTCCAAGAAACCAAGCTTTCTGATGAACTATTCCCTGAAGCCATGTTTAGAAAACATGGCTTTGACGTCGTATTTTCAGGACAAAAAACTTACAACGGTGTAGCAATCATTAGTCGTTATGGGATAACAGAGCCATTAACGGATATTGATTCATTACAGGATCCGCAAAGACGGATTCTAGCAGCCACGATAGCTGGTATTCGCTTGATTAATCTTTATGTGCCTAATGGTAGTGAGGTTGGATCAGCTAAGTTTAATTATAAATTAGATTGGTTGGATAAAGTTACAGCATTTATAAAAGAGGAATTGATCCGCTATCCCCAGTTAATTGTTGCCGGCGACTTTAATATTGCCCCAGATGATAGAGATGTTCATAATCCTCAGGAATGGTTGGGATGTGTACATGTTAGTGAACCGGAACGTCAAGCATTTAGTGCTCTACTAGATTTGGGTTTGTATGATAGTTTTCGTAATTTCGAACAATTGCCACAATTATTTAGTTGGTGGGATTACCGAGCAGCAGGGTTTAGACGTAACCGTGGATTAAGAATCGATCATATTTTGCTTAATGATAATTTGATGAATGCTTGTAAAAAAAGTTCTATAGATATAGAGCCTAGACGTGCAGAACGACCTTCCGATCATGCTCCAGTCTGGGTTGAATTAGACCTATGTTTGAATGATCATATAAACTAATAACATGAGAACAATATCTTGTCCCGATCATCTTGACAGGGGGGTCGCATTAAAATTTAATCAATCTGTTGTAGGTTGGGCCTTGGCCTTGGCCCAACAATAACGTATAGAAATCCAAGGTTACAGCTAAAAATCAGGGCAAACGCATGAGTGTTCAAAAAATGTCATTTAACACGACCTGTGCATAATCTGGCTGAAGGGCAGCCTTGTATCGCTTGGCTTTAATGCCTTTTTTGCACGTTTTTTCATTACGCAAACTGTTGATAGCAATATGCCTGAAGACGCCTAAATTTTCTGCTGCATTGTCTCTACGAACTCTAGAGTTATCTTCTCTTACCCAATGAAGCTGGTTTTCAACAGACCAATGCTTCCTAACTGCATTAGCAAATATTTTGGCATCAGGTTCTATTGATGCAATGAAATATCGAACCTCGATGGAAGTTTTCCCATCGATATACGTCTCTGCCTCAACCATCCCGATACTTTTTAAAGAGGACCATCGCTCAGGCTTGGAGATAGTATCTAAACAGTCCGTTATCCAATGGCGCCTGGACTCAACACGGCCATGCCCTTTATGATTTTCTTCAAAATAATCATGCGCAATATCCTGGAAATTAAATTGGCAAGCTGTCTTAAAAAAGTCGTCTACTTCATCATGAACCGCTTTTTGGTTGTCCTTGACAGCCAGTATATAATCACCTTCTTTTTGAATAATTTTTTCAGCTATTTTTTCTTGGCAGTCCATGGCATCTATCGTCACAATACAGCCTTTAATGTCCAACAATTCAAGCAGGGCTGGTATCGCTGTAATTTCATTGGATTTATCATCCACTTTAATTTGCCCTAGGACAACACCATTCTCCACAGCAAAAGCAGAGACCCTATGGATAGCTGCTTTACGTTTCTTTTTGTCATACGAATGTCGTAGCGTTTTACCATCGATTGCTATAACATCTTGTAATGCCGATTGAAGCGATTTAACCCATGACACAAAACATGATTTAAACGCTTCGGGATCTAAAACAGAAAATACGCATGCGAAGGTATCTTTGCACGCAATACCATTAGAAAAAGGATCATGTTTTTTTAAAAGATCAATTTTTGATTCGCCAAATAATACAAAATCTCGCCAG
>JBMLTO010000057.1:0-22053 GCA_049239925.1 Legionella sp.
ACTATATGACTTAGATGAAATCAGGACCTTAGCCTGGGGCCTTCATCATGATTAACAAAAAGTGAAGATCCTACAGGCCAAGGCCCAACCTACAACCGATTGATTAAATTTTAATGCGACACCCCTGATTAAAACTTAGCATTCGATCGACAAGAAATAGTCATACGTGATAAAATAATCACTTTGTGAGTGCTTTGTAAATGAGATCTTATCGTTATTACAGCCTCGCATCTGAAATTTCCCTGTATCACTTTGAATTGGCAGAGGTGAGACCTAAGGAATATTGCATTTAAAATGAAGCAAATCACGCAACTGGATGCCTGGCAAGCACTCGAAAAAAAAGCCAATCCATTTTTATATGAGTATAACCATAATCAACATCCCATTTTATCGAATGGAGATATTTCTTTAGATTTTAATGGACAAAGTCTAAATAATGAAATTTATTCATTGCTGCTGCAACTTGCCGAGCAGTGCAATTTACAAGCAAAAATTGATGAGCTTTTTTCAGGTTATCCGGTTAATAGAACAGAGAATAAGCCGGCTCTCCATTGGGCGCTAAGGGCAAGCTTACAATCACAATGTTGGTTAGATGATTGTAATATCATGTCGCAAATACATAATACATTAAAGCTTGTTGATGTAATTTCAACTCAAATTCGATGCAACCGTTGGCTTGGTTTTTCCGGAAAGGCAATTACCGATATTGTTAACTTGGGTATAGGTGGGTCTTATCTGGGGCCATATTTTTGTCTCCACGCCCTTGCCGATTTGCAGTCAGCATCGCTCGACTATCATTTTATTTGCGATTTTGACCCCAATGCCTTTAAGCGAGTCACCAAGCATTTAAATCCTGAAACAACCTTATTTATAGTATCTTCAAAATCGTTTATGACAGCGGAGACGCTCTATAATTTGAAACAAGCAAAAGCCTGGATCAATAAAGCTCATGCTGATCGTAATCATTTTATTGCCGTAACTGCAGCTGCGGATAAAGCGGTATCCTGGGGAATCGAGCATATTTTACCAATATGGGATTGGGTTGGTGGTCGCTATTCAGTTTGTTCAGCAATTAATTTAATCACGTGTATAGCGATTGGTTTTGATGCTTTTACTGAGTTATTACAGGGAGCAGCCAGCATGGATGCTCATTTTCGCCACACCGCATTTGCACAAAATATGCCAGTGAATCTGGCGCTTTTAGGCATATGGACGAATAATTTTCTTAATATACATCAGCTTTTAATATTGACTTATGCACAAAATTTAGATCATTTTACCAATTATATTCAACAGTTGGACATGGAAAGTAATGGCAAGTCGGTTGATTTATATGGTAGAAAAGTTGGTTATCATACCGCACCTATTATTTGGGGTGGATCAGGTAATCAAGCACAACATAGTTATTATCAATTGCTTTGTCAGGGCACTCATCATATTGCTGCAGATTTAATTAGTGTTGATGCCTACGAGCATACCCTTATAGATCAGTTGTGTTCATCTCAAAAAGAGGTTTTGACAGCCAGCAGTTATCCTAATGGCAATGGCTGCGATTTTATAAGAGAGCACACAGCGATTAATCATATCCGGTTAAAAGATATGACCCCCAGAACTATAGGTGCTTTAATCGCTTTGTACGAACATAAAATTTATACACAAGGTGTTATTTGGCAAGTCAATTCTTTTGATCAACCTGGAGTTGAAAGTTCCAAAAAGTTGATGCAAAACCAGATTGCTCATGTCTAATATCACTCAACTCGCGCGACTATGAGGCTTGGGGAGTAATGGAACGGCCAACCGAGTTATTGGTTGGGGATTATTTTAGTTTCCCTATTATTTGTTATGGCATATGATGTTGTTTGGATAGGAAATATCTTAGGAATCATTGAGCTTCTAATAATGGCTATTGTTTATGGTCTTTTTCGGGAAAAAACAGATAGCATTTGGCCCAGTGTATTATGCCATAGCTTTACGACGTTAAATTTGATTGAGAATCTAAATCCAGACTGGCATGATTTGTATACAGACATTTGCCGCTGATTAAGAGCGAATGGATGCCGCAAACAAGTCGCGGCACCTAGGCGGGTGGATGATTTGTCAACACGCCCTAATCTTTCAATGATCGCCTTAAAATTTTACCAACGTTGCTTTTGGGTAATTGATCATAAAACTGAATGAGCTTGGGAACCTTATAAGCAGTTAAATGATTACGACAGTGTGAAATAACTTGCTCAACGGTCAAATTAGGATCGCGTTTTACAATGCACGCTTTTACACGTTCACCACAATTGTCGCTATCCACACCGATTACCCCGACTTCAAGTACGCCAGGCATCATGCTAATAATTTTTTCTACCTCATTAGGATAAACATTAAATCCTGAAACTAAGATCATATCTTTTTTACGATCAACTAAAAAAACAAACCCGTCCTCATTGACCGTGGCGATGTCACCAGTCCTTAAAAATCCATCACTCCAAAAAACGTTATCAGTTTCATCTTGTCGTTGCCAATAACCCAGCATAACTTGTGGTCCCTTGACACAAAGCTCGCCTTTGCTGCCAAAAGGTACTTCTCTACCTTCATCATCACGTATAGAAATTAATGTGGATGATATAGGTAAACCAATACTACCATTATAACTATCCAGATACATTGGATTGATGGTGACTCCCGGAGAGGTCTCAGTTAAACCATAGGCTTCTAATACTTTAGATTTAGTTAGTTTTCGCCATGTTGTTGCAACACTTTCTTGCAAGGCCATTCCACCAGCCAAGGCTAATTTTAATTGACTAAAGTCGATGTCAAAAAAACGAGGATGATTTAATAAGGCATTAAATAGTGTATTTACACCAGTAATAGCAGAGAAGCCTATATTTTTTATTTCTTTAATGAAGCCATTAATATCACGTGGGTTAGTGATTAAGACGTTCTTGGCTCCTACCTTAAAAAAGGTTAAGCAATTAGCCGTGAGCGAAAAAATATGATAAAGCGGTAATGCAGTTACGATAATATCATTGCTATCAATCGATAAAGGAGCAATCCAAGCTGTTGTTTGTAGGATATTTGCAACCATATTGCCATGCGTTAACATTGCGCCTTTAGAAATACCCGTAGTGCCACCGGTATATTGCAGAAATGCGAGATCATGATGCTGTAATTCAACAGGCTTATAATTTTCACGACGACCAAGCTGCAATGCTTGGTTAAATGTTACAGCTGAGTCGATGGTATAATCAGGAATCATTCGCTTAATATATTTGACAACACTATTTACCAAAAGACGTTTAACTGTTGGGAAAATATCACCAATTTGAGTAATGATCACATGTTTTAGCAACGGCATATTTGGTAAAGCTTTGGCGATGGTATGAGCAAAATTTGCAAGAACAATGATAGCTTCTGCACCAGAGTCATTCAGTTGGTGGGTAACTTCATCGCAGGTATAGAGAGGATTAGTATTCACTACCACAAATCCTGCTCGTAGAATTGCGAATAAAGCAATTGGATATTGCAATAAATTTGGCATCATAATTGCGATGCGTGCTCCTTTGCTCAAACCTAACTGCTGTAGGTAGGCAGCAAAGCGTAAACTAAGATCGTCTATTTCACCAAATGTAAGTTCATGGCCCATATTGACGTAAGCAACGTTATTAAAAAATTTACTGCACGAATCATCGAAAAGACTGACTAGGGAACTATGCTGTTCGATATTAATTTCATGAGGAACACCAGGCTGATACTGGGCTAACCACAATTTATCCATCGTAATAACCTTTTGTAATTTATGCTAGCATGTTAGTATAAACAAAAAGTAGGGTAATGGGTACGATAGTTATGTCTGACAATTTATTGAAATCTAAAGCATTTAAACTGAAAGGTCGACTTTACACATTCACGGTTTTATCTGTTCTCATTTACGATCATGAGTTAATGAAGCAACAATTATCTGAAACGATTGCTCAAGCTCCTAAATTATTTGATAAAACAGCAATAATTTTAGATTGTTCAGGTATTGATTGCTCGCAGATTGATTTACAAGCGATGTATAGACTAATTCGTGAGCTAGGTCTAATTCCTGTTGGAATTCAAGGTGGTGATCCTCACTTGGATGCATTGGCTTATGAACAAGGATTGGCCGTATTACATGCATCGTCAACGCATGATAAGCCAGTTATTGACAGCGCTACTGATGTTGACTCAGCACTCAATGAATCGTTACGTAATAAATTAATTTCAACGCCAGTGCGATCAGGGCAACAAGTGGTTAGTAAAGGCGATCTTATTATTACTGCCGCGGTCAGTCATGGGGCTGAGCTTTTAGCTGATGGCTGTATTCACGTTTATGGTCCATTAAGGGGAAGAGCGTTAGCTGGGTTGTCAGGTAATAAGCAGGCTCGTATTTTTTGCCAAGCGTTAGAAGCTGAGCTAATTTCTATCGCGGGTTATTACCGATTAAGCGATGCCATAGAGTCGCATGCTGGACCTTGTCAAATATATCTCAAGGATGACCACATTCATATCGAACATTTATGATTGAGGCTGTATTTATTTCAGATCTTCATTTGCATCCTGAGTACCCTAACATCAGTGAATATTTTACTCGATTTATAAACTGGGTTGTTGGCAATACGCGTGAGATTTATATTCTTGGTGATTTGTTTCACGCATGGGCTGGTGATGATCTAGCTGAAAATTGGGCTAAACATATTGCTTTGCAGTTACTATCAGTGAAGCAGGCGGGTATCAGGATCAATTATATACATGGTAATCGTGACTTTTTAGTTGGTAATCGCTTCGCCGATTTAGCTGGTATTGAACTATTGTTTGAGCCAACCCTAATCACTTTAGGGCAGCAACGAGTACTATTAATGCACGGAGATAGTTACTGCACAAACGATCGGTGGCACCAATGGTTAAGATTTTTTACCCGGAATAGTTTTTTTCCTAAAATTTTCCTGTCGCTACCGCGAGAAATACGCTTGAAAATGGTATCGGTTATGCGCGATCATAGTCAGGGCAATTATCATAAATCAGACAAATCATTAGAGCTTGTTGTTAATTCGATGATTAGCCATATGCAGCGTTTGCAAGTTAGGACAATTGTACATGGTCATACTCATAAACCAGGTTTAACAGTCCATCAGCGTGATGGAAAAAATTATAGTCAGTATGTACTCAGTGACTGGGATGACAAACCTGTTTTATTGTGTTACCATAAAACAAATGGTTTTTATTTTGATACTTGTTGGGGGGAATAAATGAGCATTTATCGTCAAGAAGCTAAAAAGATCAAAGAGTATCTCGACAAGGCTCACGCTGAATTATTAGCAGCTAAACGTAAGGAAATCACTCAGTTTAAGGAGACCTTAAAAGATCGTGCTGCTCAGCAACGTTTAGCTGAATTCCAACGAGAGCAATACAATAATCGAGAAGCAGAAGGGCTTGCTTTGAAAAGTAGTCGAGATTTGATTAATAGCGGTCAGAATGGTTATGACCACTGGGTAGCTTCTATGAGTCAAATATCTATTCATTGCCAAAAGGTTGCATCGGCATTAGCTGGATCTAATCCTTTAAAGACTTTTTTTTATGCTTTTGTCTATGAAAAAATAATTATTCCAATCGGTTATGCACTGTATGATAAATTTGAAGCTTATTTCGGTTCACCTGAGCAAGTTATTGCACATTTGCCTGAGGTGGTTATCCCTATAGAAATGAGTGAAGATAACAAACTAGATTTATCGGATGCTAATTTAAGCCGTTTTGTTGTTTGTTCTGATGGTACAGATCCAACCAAATCACACTTAGAAGCAATTAGGATCGGTATTCTGGCTTGGCTTCGCACACGTGGTTATACAATTGAGGATTCTCGGGTGTTTACTGTTCAAGATAACAATCAATTGAACAAAGATGCCTTTGCTCAATTACGTGATGATGAAAGCAATGGTTTGTTAACGTTTATCAGTGGAAAATTTAAGATGAATGATACCGAGATCGAATCACTACCCCCTGGTCCACAACCGTAGTTGAGTGTAATTTCTGTCTCCGCGCGCAGCCAAGTCAGCTCTCGGAGGCATAATTATTTAAAACAATAAATTGATAAAAATTGTTTGATAATAATTTTAGCCCGTCCATTAGTTTTATTTTTATGACTCATGTGTACTTGACTTTAGCCATTTTTCCCAGGACGGTTCGCCCTGACATCAGAGAAAATCAGCTCACTTTTTTTACCATACCTTGATGCTGTTTCCATGCTGACTAGCGCTTTTGTTTGATGCCTGTTAAAAGCTATTAGCGTAATAAAAAACAGGTCCATTAATCGATGGGTTGTTCTGGCGATTGCTTGGTCTGACTCTTGTCGTTGCGTTTCAATACCAAGATGAGCCCGTTTTTCTTGATATTTCTATTCAGCACAAAATAGTGGATGATTTGAGTTGGAGTTGTATTGATGCTGAAAAAAGAAGGAAGACCTAATCTCAGGTGAATGGGACAAGCTTTCCTACTGGGCTCAACGAAAGAAAAAATAGTCTTTATGTTTTTTATTTAGGATCTAGCCCTTCGAGACGCGTGCGTAGCACGCGCCTTGGTGCGAACAGTCCTGGGAAAAATGGCTAAAGTCGAACTATAATAAACCATATACATATCTAGAGATTTTTAATGACTACGATCGAGGTTGATTCATTAATAGGTTCGTCTACCTATAGCATATTAACTGCTGAACAAATTGCTAAGCGTTTACGTTTAGAACTGAGCCATGATGAAATTATTGAAGCGCTGAAAAACTCGCACGGTTTATATTATCAGTTGCTTCGTATTCCTTCACTTCATATTTTAAATGGTATTATCCTTCAGCAAGCATATGACTACCAAGTTTACCTGCAAAAACTGATGGTTGATTATCTGCTATCTGAAGAATCATCCCAAGAAGATGGGCCAGCTGCAAGTATACGTCATGAATTAGAAATTCTAAGAAATGAACTAGTGACTATTAATGAGAAATTTAGTTCTCTTGAGTATAATCAAAAAAAATTTATTACAAAAACTCAGTTAATTTCAATAGAGTTAACACAACAATTACAGAAAACAATAAAAGCGACAGCAAAAAAAATTAATCAACTATTTTATAAGCAGCAAATCATTAAAGAGGATTTGCAAGTGGAAAAAACAATTCGATCGGTATTGATTTATACCGATCGAGTAGACGCTAATAACATAGTGTTTTGGCAATTTCTGACTAATCAACTGGATCTTAGTCTATCAACTGGTTTACAAGAGCAGCTGCAAACGATATTGAGTGACTTGGATGCATATCACTTAAGTATTGAAAAAATTAATGCTGAATATTGGGAAGCAATCAAGAACCACAACGTAGAAATAAAAGAATACAGAAAAATATTGCATCAATTTATACTTAAAGCGACAGATTGTATTAAGTTGTTACCAGGCTATCGATCAGATGACGTCAGTCAATCAATGCATCGGGCTGAATTAAATTTTGATATTAACTTAGGTGAGTAACTTATAGCATTTAGGAATCATCATGAATATACATGCCGTTGTTGGATTGGCCATCAGTATATGGGCATTATCTGCTTTAGCAAATGATTGTATTGATAATGCTACAAACCAAATGCAGATGAGTGAATGTACTGATAATGAGTTCAAACGAAAAGATAGCGAATTAAATAAAATTTATCAACAAATACAAAAAAAATATCAACAGGATCAAGTATTTATAGATAAATTAAAACGAGCACAACGCGCATGGCTCGCATTTCGTGATGCTCAATTAGAGATGTTATATCCTCACAAAGAAGATTCGTCATACTATGGATCCTCTCTAGATATGTGTACAAAAATTGAGCTTACAAGTCTAACAGTTGAGCGCATTAAGACTCTTAAACGGTGGTTAGCTGCTCATGAAGACAATGATAGTTGCTCTGGCTCAATCGAGTCTGCATAGTAAGATCTGATAAGAGCTCAGCAAATTTTTCCAATACTCTTTCCTACAACCTATTAAGTTAGTGTATAATTTAGCCTTTTAATTTTAAATGAATGGAGTTGCAATGTCTAAACAATTAACATTATCAATTATTAAGCCAGATGCTGTGGCTAAATCAGTGATTGGTGAGATTTATAGCCGATTTGAGAAAGCTGGTTTAAAAATTGCCGCCGCTAAAATGATGCATTTATCTCGAGCTCAAGCTGAAGCTTTCTATGATATTCATAAAAGCCGACCATTTTTCAATGATTTAGTTAATTTTATGATTAGTGGTCCTGTTATGATTCAAGTGTTATCAGGCAATGATGCGATTGCTAAAAATAGAGAGTTAATGGGGGCTACTAATCCGAAGGAAGCAGCACCAGGAACTATCCGTGCAGATTTTGCTGATAGTATTGATGCTAATGCGGTGCACGGTTCTGATAGCAGTGAAACAGCTGCGCAAGAAATTTCATTTTTCTTTGCACCTCACGATATTTGTAATCAGGCGTAATGAATTCGTTAGAGGTGAATAATGACTGAAAAAGTTAATTTGCTTGATTATAATCTTCAGCAAATGCGCCAATTTTTTGTTGAATTAGGCGAGAAGCCTTATAGAGCTCAGCAAGTCATGCAGGCGGTACATCAATTTGGTGTTCATGATTTTTCAAGAATCAACAATTTTAGTAAACAATTACGGCAACAGCTGTCGTTAATTGCTGACATTCGCCTCCCAGAGATTATCAGTTCGCAACAATCCAGTGATGGAACGCACAAATGGTTACTTAAGCTGGATTGTGGTAATGCAATTGAAACCGTGTTCATACCTGAAATGAAACGTGGAACGCTCTGCATTTCATCACAAGTCGGTTGTGCTTTAAACTGTAGTTTTTGTTCTACTGCAAAACAAGGCTTTAACCGTAATTTACATACCAGTGAAATTATTGGACAACTTTGGATAGCTGTACGTGAGCTATCCAAGCAGCAGGGCATTCATGATAAAAGGATAACCAATGTGGTGATGATGGGGATGGGTGAACCATTGCTCAATTTTGATAATGTGGTTAGAGCAATGGACATCATGATGGATGATTTTGCTTATGGTCTGTCAAAACGCCGTGTGACACTCAGTACTTCTGGAGTTATTCCAGAAATGATTCGCTTACGAGATAGTAGCCCTGTTTCTTTAGCGGTGTCGCTTCATGCGCCAAACGATGATTTGCGCGATCAATTGGTTCCGATCAACAAAAAATATCCATTGGCAATGCTCATGGATGTTTGCCGAAGCTACTTTGCTAACGAACATAAGCGGGTCGTAACTTTTGAATACGTTATGTTAAAAGGTGTCAATGATCAGTTGCAACACGCCGATGAGTTGATTCAGTTACTGAAAAATGTGCCAGCAAAAGTGAATTTGATTCCATTTAATCCTTTTCCGTTGACTGAATATCAACGTTCATCCCTCCAAACAATAAATGCTTTTAGACATAGGCTAATGGAAAATGGTATAAATACGATTACCCGCAAAACAAGAGGGGATGATATTGACGCAGCATGCGGGCAATTAGCTGGTGATGTCAATGATCGAACAAGCCGTTCCCAACGTTGGCATAAGCTGCATTTTCACCGAAATGTAGCAGTAACTAAGACGGTTGTTTCATAGGTGTTTTTAATTGTTCTATTCGCAGTTATAATAAAAAGCTAATGTATACCCGATGTGAGTTTCTATTGAAAATTCGTGTACTATTAATTTGTGGATTTGTACTGTTGATTTCTTGCCAACGATCGCACGAGATAACAGTTGAACAGCGAGAAACGAATAGCAAAATTAATAATAAGGAAGCCTCTTCGTACAATACCCAATTGGGATTAGCCTACTTAAAACAAGGGAATCGGCCGCGTGCCAAACATAAATTATTACTAGCGATGGCTCAGGATCCAAATTCACCATCCGTAAATGCCAGCATGGGATATTATTTAGAGCAAAGCGGAGAAATAGCTGAAGCAAAGCGTTATTATTTGAAAGCGATTAGTTTGTCGTCTGCTGATGGTGCCCAATTAAATAACTATGGTGCTTTTTTATGTCGGCAAAAGCAGTACCACGATGCTGAAAAATATTTCCTACAAGCGACTAGAGATCCACATTATGAACATACAGCCGGTGCCTATGAAAATGCGGGCTTATGTGCTTTAGCAATACCTGATTATTCCAAAGCTAGCTTATATTTCAGCAAAGCTTTAGAACAAGATCCGTCTCGCAGAGAGTCACTGATTGAATTTATTAAAATTAAATTAAGATATCGACAAGGCGAACAAGCTCTCGCTTATGTGCATAAATATGCCGATCAATCCTTAAATGATTTAACGCTATTGAATTTAGCAATTAAAGCAGCTTTACAGGCAAGAAAGCCAGCAATTGCCGCAAGTTACCGTATGCGCTTGCAACAGATAACACCATTTTCGGCCAATTCCGGAGTAACAACAAATGATACCCTCAACAGTTGATTTAGACAAACGATCACAACAAAAGCCTGGTGCTCAATTAGCAGCCAATAGAGAATTGAAAGGGGTTAGCAAGGAGTATATAGCAAACAAATTACATCTACGCTTGTCGTTAATTGAGGCTTTAGAAGCAGATGATTATAAAAACATGGCTGAACCAGTATTTATAAAAGGTTATATTCGTGCTTATGCAGGACTTTTACAAATAGAACCAGAACCCCTTATAACAAGTTTTAATTTAATACACGTTCCTGAAAAGAAAATTGAAAAAGCGCTATGGCAAAGCCGACGAGAGACCCACAAAATAGAGCATGCTATTCGTTGGTTAACCAGCCTATTTGCTCTAGGGGTCTTAATTGCTATTGCTGTCTGGTGGAATAAAAGCAAAGAAAATGAGCGTATATTGCCTGCAACGGTTGTAGAAAATGAAATGATACCTTTGAAGTCTGATCATGATATTAGGGTCACTGATCTGTCTAAGATGCACTCTTTGCTATCGTCTGGACATCAAAACGATTCACAGGAGCAATAGGGTGGCTGAGCGAATCCAAGCAATACGTGGAATGAATGATATAGTACCTGCGCAATCTCAGGCTTGGCAAAACATACAAAAGGTTTTGATGCAATGTTTAACTCAGTATGGTTATCAAGAAATACGCATGCCTATTGTTGAGAACACACAGCTTTTCAAACGAACTATTGGAGAAGTTACGGATATCATTGAAAAAGAAATGTATAGTTTTATCGATCTCAATGGTGATAGTCTCACATTAAGGCCAGAGGGAACTGCTGGTTGTGTTCGTGCCTGTTTAGAACATGGTCTTTTATATAACCAACAGCAAAAACTTTGGTATTGTGGTCCTATGTTTCGTCATGAAAAGCCTCAAAAGGGCCGTTATCGACAGTTTCACCAATTTGGAGTCGAGGTTTTCGGTATTAAAGGTGTTGCCATTGAGTTAGAATTGATTGCAATTTGTCGTCGATTATGGAATTCTCTTGGCATAGCTAATGCGTTGCAACTAGAAGTCAATACTTTAGGAAATTTAGAAGAGCGTCAACGATACCGTAACTTGTTGGTTAGTTATTTTAAACCCAATGTTGATAAACTAGATGCTGATAGCAAACGGCGTTTAGAATCAAATCCTCTGAGAATTCTAGATAGTAAAAATCCAGCGATGCAAGACTTGCTGGCCGAAGCGCCACAACTGTTGGATGTTGTGAGTGATGATAGCAAAAAACATTTTAATGATTTTTGTTCAGGACTTACTTCGTTAGGCATACCATATGTGATCAATCCACGATTAGTTCGAGGTCTTGATTATTATGGACATACTGTATTTGAATGGGTAACAGATAAACTCGGTAGTCAATCTACCATCTGTGCAGGTGGTCGTTTTGACACATTAATTGAGCAGTTAGGTGGTGAGCCAACACCTGCAGTTGGTTTTGCACTTGGTCTTGAGCGCCTCATATTACTTAGAGATTCACTAATAGTGTCATCTAAGCAAGAGCAACCTCGTTCGATTTTCGTGATTGCTGCTAATGAGATGGCATTGCTGAGGGCATTAAGCATTGCAGAAGATATTCGCAATGCTCATCCTGGTTTGCAAGTTTTGCTAAATACTGCTGCAGGAGGGCTAAAAAGCCAGTTTAAAAAGGCAGATAAGAGTGGTGCACGCCTAGCATTGATCATCGGTGAGGATGAGCTGTTGCAGAAAACCATCAGCATTAAAGCGTTGCGTGAGCATCAAGAGCAAAAAACTATCCCCCAACAAGAATTAAATTATTATCTTGAAGATTATTTCAGGTGATTGTAGGAGACATATCATGTCAGTTTATATGACTGAAAAAGAGCAATTAGATATTATAAAAAAATGGTGGCAACGTCACAGCAATACAGTGACCTTGATTGCGTCCATTATATTATTATTAGTTGCTGGACTTAAATATTGGTATTGGCATCAACAAAAGTCTACACAACAAGCGTCTAATACTTATGAACAGATGATGGTGGCTTTCTCCAATAAAGATAATAAAAGTACGCGTGCCTATGCTAATCAATTACTTAAAGAGCATAACAACAGCATATACGCTGATGCAGCTCGTCTGACGTTAGCCAAGCTTTTTATAGAACATGCAAAGTTTAGTGATGCACAAACGCAGTTACGTTATGTTGCAGAGCATTCTAGCACTAGTGCTATCCAACAAATTGCTAAACTAAGAATTGCAAGATTACTGATTGCTGAAAAATCATATGAAAAGGCCTTAGAACAGTTGGACGTGGTTAATCCTGCATATGACTCTTTAATTAATGAAATCAAAGGTGATATTTATGCTGCAACCGGTTTATACCAGCAAGCGATAGCATCCTATCGAACAGCAATTGAGCAAGCGCAATCCAAAGGCATAACCAATATTTTTCTTGAAATGAAGACTAGCGACATGGCGGCATTAACAAGCGCAGAAAAAAGTTAGTATGAATGCAGTATCTGATGAGTAAGCGATATCGAAACTCTTGTGGCTAGTAAATTTAATTGAGGTTTAATTTGTTTTATGATGAAAAGATGCATACTGTTAAGTTTGGGTCTATTCCTACAATCTTGTAGCCATATAGATGATTATCTATTAGGTAAAGATAATATAAAGAATGAAACACCATTAGTGAACACTACGCCTTTAAGTGAGCTAAGAGAAAAATGGTTCATTGTCACTGGTAATGCGAACAATGATGTTAGCAATATTAAATTAAAACCGGTTATTGTCAGTGATAATATTTATGCTGCCACCCCGGATGGATCTGTTCAAGCACGGGATAGACGCACAGGCAAATTGATATGGTCTAAAAAAATACAAAAATCAATAATTAGTGGCTTAGCTATTGGTCAGGGATATATTGCTGTTACGACAAGTACGGCTAAGTTGGTTTTACTGAAACAAGACCAAGGTCAAGATGTTTGGCAAGTTAATCTGGCAGCAGAAGCAATATCGAATCCAATTATTTATCAAAATAGGGTTATTATTAAAACGATTAATGGTAATTTATATGCATTTAATTTACTAAATGGAACACGTCTCTGGGTTAATGAGCACGGAGCACCGCCTATTAGCATGAAAGTCAGCTCATCACCTGTCATTGCAGAACAGCAAATATTAGCAGGCTTTTCTGATGGTAAGCTTGACGCTGTTAATTTGCACAATGGCAATTTGATTTGGCAACGCAGCATTAACTACCCTCGCGGGGCGAGTGATATAGACCGACTTATTGGCATCGATGCCGACCCAGTGGTGATTAATCACAAGCTTTATCTGGCAACCTACCAAGGCTATATAGGTGCTTTGTCATTAAAGACTGGTCAATTTATCTGGAAAAAATCCGTATCAACCTATAAGAATTTTATAATAGATCAAAATTTACTGTACATAACTGATAGCGATGATGTAATTTGGGCCTTCAGATTGAAAGATGGTCGTGTTCAATGGAAACAACCAGCTTTGCAAGGACGTCGAGTTACAGAGCCTGCAATGTTTAGACATCAATTGGTCGTAGGCGATAAGAGCGGTTATCTTCATATACTGTCTACGGAGACAGGAAAATTTGTTTCACGTAATAAATTATCAGGATCGATCGTTGTCGCTCCTGTCGCGACTAGCAATAATTTATATGTTCTTACCAGCAATGGCAAATTGTATAATTTAGTATAGAGAGTTCGTTCTTATGATTCCAGTAATTGCCCTTGTTGGTCGGCCCAATGTCGGTAAATCAACTTTATTTAATCGCTTAACTCGCACACAAAATGCATTGGTCGCTGATTATCCAGGACTCACTCGTGATCGCCAATATGGTGATGCGAATTTTAATAAAAAACCATATATAGTCATAGATACTGGTGGTATAGGTGTTGATGATATTGCTGTTGATCAGCTAATGTCTAAACAATCCGAATGCGCTCTCACTGAAGCAGATATCATTTTCTTCTTAGTAGATGGTCGTGTTGGTTTAACTGCAGTCGACCTTAATATAGCAATTCGTTTGAGAAAATTAGGTAAACCAGTTTATTTATTAGTCAATAAAACGGATGGACTTGATGACGAGTTGGCTTGCTCTGACTTTCAAACCTTAGGTTTTGATGCTATTTATGCAATATCAGCAGCTCATGGTCGAGGCATTCAGCCATTATTAGAAACGGTTACAGCAACATTTTCACCAGCTAAACAGACAGAAGAGGACTTAAAGCGAATCAAGATTGCTTTTATTGGTCGTCCTAATGTAGGGAAATCGACACTTATTAATCGTATTTTAGGCGAGGAACGTGTTGTTGTTTATGATTTACCTGGCACTACCCGCGATAGCATTGCTATACCTTTTCAGCGCGATGAACAAGAATATACATTAATTGATACGGCTGGAATTCGGCGTCGATCACGTGTGGATGAGAAAATAGAAAAATTTTCTATTATTAAAACATTGCAATCGATTAAGGAGTCTCATGTTTGTTTAATGCTTATTGATGCCAAAGAAGGTCTAACCGAGCAAGATATGCATTTACTGGGCTATATTGTTGAAGCAGGAAAAGCCTTGGTGATAGCAATCAATAAATGGGATGGTTTAGACGACGATCATAAAGTACATATTAAAGAACAACTATCTAGACGATTACACTTTGCTAATTTTGCCAAAATACGTTTTATTTCAGCATTGCATGGTAGCGGAGTAGGGTTATTATTTGATGATATTAAACAAGCCTACAGCTCAGCTATAAAAATATTTTCTACACCTATGTTGACCCGCTTATTGCAAGATTTGACTGAACAACATTCTCCACCATTGGTCAATGGTAGACGTATAAAATTACGTTATGCTCATACAGGAGGTCATAATCCTCCTATTATAGTTATTCATGGAAATCAACTTGATTCATTGCCTGATAGTTATAAGCGCTATTTAATTAAATCGTTTACTCATCATTTACAATTGATAGGTACACCTTTAAAAATTGAATTTAAAGGTGGTCAGAATCCTTTTAAAAATAAAAAAAATAAGCTGAATGCGCGACAGATCAAACATAAAAAAAGACTCTTGAAGTTTGTTAAGAAACGTTAATCGTCAATCCTTATGATGGATTAGCGAAGTATTTATAATGTATTGCTAGTTGTATGTTTCAATTCAAATGAAGTGATGTTTTGTAATGTGACAGAAGCAATATTGGTCAATGCTTCTTTGGTTAAAAATGCTTGATGACCGGTTATAATGACGTTTGGAAAGCTTTGTAATCTAGTAAAGATGTCATCTTGGATAATTACTTCAGATAAATCTTGAAAAAATAGTTGCTCCTCTTCTTCATAAACATCGATACCAAGATAACCAATGGTATTATTTTTTAGCGCTTGAATGATTGCTGTCGTATCTATAAGCCCTCCGCGACTAGTATTAATTAACATGACGCCTTTTTTCATATGCTTTAGGGTTATTTCATTAATGATATGGTAAGTGTCTTGGGTTAATGGACAATGGAGACTAATGATATCGGCTTCTTTACACAGCTCATCCAATGATGTGTAACGAACCCCCAATGCTAAACACTCTGGATTTTGTTTTTGATCAAACGCAATAAGGGTGCAGCCAAATCCATGCATTATTTTTGCAAATACACATCCTATTTTTCCAGTACCAATGATACCTATTGATTTTCCATGCAAGTCGAAACCTAATAGATGAGTTAATAGAAAATTATGTTCTTTAACTAAGTGGTAAGCCTGATGAAATTTACGATTTAAGGTTAAAATTAATCCTACTGCAAATTCAGCAACAGCATATGGTGAGTAGTCCGGAACGCGCACCACTGTCAATCCTAATTTTTTTGCCGCATCTAAATCAACATGGTTAAAACCCGCTGAACGCAAAGCAATTAATTGCGTGCCATGCTGAGCGAGAATGCTTAAGACACTGGCTTTAAGATTATCCGTAACAAAACAACTAACCGCGATAAATCCAGCAGCAAGCTTGGCTGTCTTTTCATGAAGGACTGTTTCAAAAAACACTAACTCATGATTATAGGCTAGGTTGGCATTTTGAATAAATGATACTTCAAATGATTTAGTACTAAAAAATGCAATTTTCATCGAAGATTCCTTGTGGACTATCCAATTAAATTAAAACATAAGATAGGGCGTGTTGACAATTCATTCTCCCGTCTATGTGCCGCGACTTGTTCATGGGTAGCCAAATATAGGAACAAGCGATTGCGAGCATTGACGCATAATTTCTGCTTTAGCATCATGTACTTCACCGCCAGTCCATTGAAATTCAATCGGAAACCCACAAGCATCAACCGCCCCAGTACCTTCAGATAATTTTCTTACGAAGGTTGAATCATATTTTCAGCAGTTAGACATGGTTTTTAATAGCAATAAGTGATATACCATTTGGTTATTACTGGTCCATAGAATAAGGAAACAAGCCCAGAAAAACATAAAAATGGACCAAAAGGAAGGGGAGTCGCGTGTGATTTTCTTGTTGATTTTAAGTAAATAATTCCTATAATTGCGCCCAAAAGTGAGGAACAAAGTAATATAAAAGGCATTTGTTGCCAACCGAACCACGCACTATAAGCTGCAAATAATTTGAAATCACCATTACCCATGCCTATTTTTCCCGTACATAAATAATATATTTTAATCAATAACCATAGCATCAAATAACCGACTATCGCGGCGAATATAACAGTTGCCAGGGGGCTAAATAATTCTTGAGTATTTGCAAGCAAACCCATCCACAATAAACTGATACTCAAACTATCTGGAATCAATTGATGTTGCAAATCAATAAAGCAAATCACAATTGACAACCAGACAAACAATAAGGCAAAGGCTAACTTCATGCTGATGCCAAAATGATATAAGGCTAATAATGACAGCACTATGGTAAAAAACTCTACCAAGGGATAAAGCCAAGAAATAGTTGCTTGGCAATGACTACATCGTCCTTTAAGTAAACAGTAACTCAATAAGGGAATATTATGCCAAATAGGTACCATATTTTTACAATGAGGACAGAATGACCTTGGAAAAAACAAATTAATAACGAACTCTTTTTCTTCAGGAAGCTTGAGAAATGAGCGACATTCTGTTCGCCATTCACGATAAATCATCAGTGGCAATCGATAAATAAAAACATTTAATAAGCTACCTATTGCTGCAGCAAACAATCCCACTGTAATGTAAACCAAGTATGGATATTCCACAAAGAAAAGATTATACATAGCTAAACCACCGAGCCAAGTTTAAAGATTGGTAGATACATAGCAACGACTAATCCACCAATAAGAATACCTAAAATAGACATAATTAGGGGTTCAAGCAAGCTACTTAGAGCATCAACAGCATTATCAACTTCTTCTTCATAAAAATCAGCCACTTTCCCGAGCATTTGTTCTAAAGAACCTGATTCTTCACCTATGGCAACCATTTGAACCACCATATTAGGAAATAAATGTGTATTTCCCATCGCCGCTTGTAATTGCTGACCATTTGATACGTCAATTCTAATTCGTTCTGTTGCCTCGGCATAAAGAATATTTCCTGTTGCACCAGCAACAGATTTTAAAGCATCAACTAATGGAAGACCTGCTGCAAAAGTGATTGACAAGGTTCGTGCAAATCTAGCAATTGCTGATTTTTTTAAAATATTTCCGATGATAGGTAGTTTCAGTAGATTACGTTCAACATTACTTGCAAACGTTTTTGATAGTGAGTGTGCTTTTTTAAAGCCATAAATTAGTGCTGCAATCGAACCAAAAATAAGGTACCAATACGTTTGAAAAATGTCAGATAATTGAATAACCATTAATGTCAAGGCTGGTAAATCAGCGCCAAAACCTGCAAATAACGTTTGAAATTGGGGAACAACAAAAATTAGTAAGCAGGCAGTAACAATAAATGCTATAGCAATTACTGCAGAAGGATATGCTAATGCTTTTTTTATTTTCTTTTTAATACTTTCAATTTTCTCTTTATAGGTTGATACCTTATCTAACATGATCTCTAAGGAACCTGATTTTTCACCAGCATCTACTAAATTGCAAAAAAGGGCATTAAAAAATGCAGGATACTTACGTAGGGCATCAGCTAGTGTTGTTCCCGTTTCGATATCTTTTTTGATGGTTTCAATCAGAGCACGCATTCGCTCATTCTGTTGACCTTTTGAAACAATATCAAATGATTGCACCAGTGGAATGCCGGCTTGGATCATTGTTGCCATTTGACGACTGAAAATAGTGATGTCAGCTGTTTTAATTTTCTTGTTATTTTTATTGAATAAGGGCTTTCTCTTTTTGCTCACCTTCCGTGGAATAATCCCTTGTTTACGTAATTCAGCTTTTGCCACTGCTATACTGTGAGCAGCGATCATACCACTTGTTTTTTGCCCAGACGCACTAACGCCATCCCATTTATAATTATTTAAAACATGAGAATTTTGCATCATAAATTATTCTACCGTTACGCGATTTAATTCTTCAAGCGTGGTTAATCCAGCTTTAACCTTTTCAAGACCAGTTTGATAGATACTTTGCATACCTTCACTTTGTGCTTGTTTGAGGATATCTAAAGAGTTACCACCCGACATAATGATCTTTCCTAATGATTTGGTCATTGGCATAACCTCAAATAAACCTATTCTACCATGATAGCCGTTGGTGCACTGCTTGCAACCAATGGCTTGATATAGAACGCTATTTTTGGCAGAATATTCATCAAATCCAAGCTCAATTAGACTATTCGTTGTCGTATCATCCCGTATGGCTTTGCAGTTTTCACATAATTTTCGAACCAATCTCTGTGCAATTATTAGGCTAACAGAGCTAGCAATATTAAAGGAAGGAATACCCATATTGACAAGACGAGTTAGCGTTTCTGATGCGCTATTAGTGTGCAAGGTCGATAATACTAAATGTCCAGTTTGAGCTGCTTTGATAGCAATCTCAGCAGTCTCTAAGTCTCGTACTTCACCAACCATAATGATGTCAGGATCTTGACGAAGAAAAGAACGCAAAACACTAGAAAAGGTTAAACCTGCTTTAGGATTAATATTAACTTGATTAATTCCTGATACTTTAATTTCAACAGGATCCTCAGCTGTTGAAATATTGCTATCAACAGTGTTAAGCACGTTTAATGCAGTGTATAGCGTTACTGTTTTACCACTACCAGTCGGGCCCGTCACCAGGATCATGCCTTGCGGGCGATTAATTGCGCTAAGAAATAGCTCTTCTTGTTTAGCACTAAATCCCAATGATTCCACACCGAGTTTAGTAGCTCCAGGATCCAAAATTCGCATGACAATTTTTTCACCAGCAATCGTTGGACATGTACTTACCCTAAAATCAATTGCGCGATTTTTTGATAATGTAAGCTTGAATCGACCATCTTGTGGAATTCTACGCTCAGAAATATCCAAATTTGACATAATTTTTATGCGTGCTGCAATTCTAGAAGCCAATTTTAGTGGAGGGGTGGTTACGGTGAACAAGATACCATCTTGGCGATAACGAATTCTAAATTCATGCTCATAGGGTTCAAAATGAATATCAGATGAACCGTTTTGGATGGCTTCGACTAAAATTTGATTAATAAACTTGACTACCGGTGCATCCTCATAAGATGACTGATTGTCTGCTTCTGGCTCTTCATCATGCTCAGTTGAAATATCTAAATTAACTGTATTGTTTTCATCGAAATATTCGGCTAGTCCTTGACTTTCTTGCTCATGCAAAATTTTTTCGATTAATTCATGAAGTTTAGTGGTTTCGACAATAACTAAACTGATGTGTAATCCTGTATGAAACTGTATTTCTTTTAATGCTCCATGTTTATTTGGATCATCAATCGCTAGAAAGAGTTGTGACCCCCTTATAAATAATGGTAGTAAGTGATGCTGTTGAATTAATTTTTTGCTGACTAAATCAATCGGCATCGCATCAGAATCTAAACAATCCAGATCTATTAATGGTAAACCAAAACTATTAGCAATTAGATATGCAATTCTATCAGCAGTAACAACATGCTCATTCACAAAGTAAGTCAATAAATCAATATTTGTTGACTTAGCAATTCGCTGGCATTCAAGAGCATCGTCTTTATTTAATAAGTTTTCTTGTACAAGTAATTGTGAGATACCTTGTAAATAAAGTTCTTGAGCATTCATCGTTATCTTTTTTTTGTTATAAAATTAAACTAACTATAGACAATAAATAGTAATCATGCACGCATAATTCTTTTATAAAAAGCAAATGATTCGATGGATTGCTCTAATTATTAACATGAATGTACCGGGTAAACTGAAATAAATTTGCCAGCCTTGTAAGTGAAACAGTACTATTTTTTAATTAATGGGTTTTAGGAGATGATTTTGTCGCCGGCGGAAGAAACAACGATTTATTATCAACTGAATGATTGGTTTGCTTCACCAGAAGCAAACTGTCTGGCTTGGTCATTTACTCAAGCATTGAAGACTCTCTCCCCTGTTTTAAAAGGTAATGTTTTAATCCAATTGGGTGGTTGCGGTTCAAACAGATGGTTGTCGACATTAAGCTATTGTTATCAGTGGGTTATTGTACCTTATTTTGATAACCATTTTTCTGTGCAAACCTCAATATGTCAATTACCTTTTGCAGCTGATAGTGTTGACTGTGTACTTGCACCATTAACGTTTGATTTATTTGGCCCATTAACTAATCTTATTGATGAAATCGATCGAATTTTGAAACCGATGGGGCATCTCATTATTCTAGGAATTAATCCTTTAAGTTTATGGAAATTGACTCTTACCCGAGAAGGACGCTCCGTTTTAAATCATATAAAATCAAAAATATGTTTTTCGTTTATGCTTAGACAGGCTCTGTTAAAAAAAAATTATCAGCAAATATTATTCACCAAATTTGACCATATATTACCAATTAACTCAGATAGCATTATGAATGGTCTTAAGGGTTTGAATACGATAGTGAAACTATATGGTTTTTTGCCCTCATCACTGTACTGTTTAATTGTGCAGAAGCTCGATATCGTACAGCCTGATACCCGTAGGAGCGATCGAAAACTAGACTTATTCGTTCCCTCTAGTTTAGGTGTGCTTCCCTCATCCTTTCATCCAGAAGAAGTCATGAAGCACATACAGAGTAATCCGATGAGTTCGACTACTGGTCATTGAATGGAAAAGCATCCGCATCAAACCGGATGCATGCAGGCGAACTGAATTTCTATTTAAATCTGGTGGACGATTTTTACAAAATGCCCGAAGACAACCCAACAATCGGATTGTTATTGTGCAAGTCTCGCAACAAATTTGAGGCTATATATGCGCTAAAAGGTATTTAAAAACCAATAGAAATCTCAGAGTATCAACGTTTATTTTTTTGCATTATCAAATTGAGATCCAAAAGATATTTGTGTATAGCCTAACTCAAAAAAGTAACCAGCATCTTTTAAGTTAGGATTAACACTTTTGGCAGGGGTGTCTCATTAAAATTTAATCAATCTGTTGTAGGTTGGGCCTTGTCCCAACAATAACGTAT
>JBMLTO010000058.1:0-14364 GCA_049239925.1 Legionella sp.
AAATATTGGGTGAGTAAAAAATCAGCTTAATCCTTGTTTTAAAATAAATGAGAGCAGAGGTCTAATGAGTGGGTACAATTTTCTTCTGGAAATTCGTGGATCGGGTCATTTAGAAAAATAAACATCAAATCCTATCTGTCCAATCTCATCCATCATGCCACCTCTTTAAAATTTGAGTGACATTTGATCTTATTTCTAACTATTCGTCAAATTAATCCGAAGGTTAATAACCATATGGTTGGGCCTTGGTCCAACCTACAGCAGATTGATTAAATTTTAATGCAACAGCCGTGTAAAAAATAACAAAAGTCGTTCTTGAAAATGAATTCAAGCTTAGGTGCTGTATGGCATTTATTTATCGAGAAATATCATGTTATAATTTTAAATGCCTCGACAGCTATGATTTTTGAACCGATAAGCTTAATTTTGAATGGTAATTCGTTGATGGTGTTGTGCTATACCACTTAGATGGGAAGCCTGAACTGTCACAAGAGCCGTTCACCTGAACCCTAGGGTTCAAATCGGATGCTGTTGAGGCCTTCCTTGCCTGATTTGATTCTCAGTATATCCAGATTCATTAACAGTTGCCTCAATGCTGGTTGCGTCAAAATCAAGTTTTAGTACATTGGTCGCCATAAGGATGTTATTGGTATCGGGTCATAAGGAACAAATTGTTTGTTTTAGTTGAGTATCGCTATTAAAAATTTACCAAAATAATTTTCAGAAAATTGTATTGTTAATACAAGTGCGTGGCTGACAGCAATTAAATTTAATGCTCAATTTTATAGTTAACCCTTACAAAGCTGATCTAATTTTATGATGAAAAAAGTGTATATAAAAACTAATGGTTGCCAGATGAATGAGTATGATTCATCCAAAATGGCCGAGATCTTATTTCAATCACATGGGCTAGTTAAAACTGAACAAGTGGATGAAGCCGATGTTATTTTGCTCAATACTTGCTCTATACGTGAAAAAGCACAAGAAAAAGTATTTTCCCAACTGGGGCAGTGGCGAGATTATAAAAAAAATAATCCACATGTCTTAATCGGTGTTGGGGGGTGTGTTGCCAGTCAGGAGGGCGGTGATATCGTTAAGCGAGCGCCTTACGTTGATCTAGTCTTTGGGCCACAAACGTTGCATCGTTTGCCAGCTATGATCAATCAATATTTAAACACTAAAAAACCAGTTGTCGATATTAGCTTTCCAGAAATTGAGAAATTTGATCACTTGCCACCGCCGCGGGCAGAAGGTCCTGTTGCGTTTGTTTCAATCATGGAGGGTTGTAGCAAATATTGTAGTTTTTGTGTCGTGCCTTATACGCGTGGTGAAGAAATTAGTCGTCCGTTCGATGACGTGCTAGCGGAGTGTTATCAACTGGCCAGTCAAGGTGTACGTGAGATTAATCTATTAGGACAAAACGTTAATGATTACAGAGGGCAGGTACACGATGGCGATATAGCCGATTTAGCGCTACTGATCCATTATATCGCAGCAATCGATGGTCTAGATAGGATACGATTTACTACGTCACATCCGCTGGCCTTTTCCGACAATTTAATTAACGCGTTCGCTGAGGTACCTGAGCTGGCAAACCACCTTCATTTGCCGGTGCAAAGCGGCTCTGATCGAATTCTTGCCATGATGAAGCGAGGTTATACGGCTCTAGAATTTAAGTCAAAAATCCGTAAATTACGCAAAGTGAGACCAGATATTCGCTTATCAACTGACATTATCGTTGGTTTTCCAGGTGAAACAGATGATGATTTCCAAGCAACGATGGATTTGGTCCATGAAATAGGTTTCGATACATCATTTAGTTTTATTTACAGTCCTCGCCCGGGTACGCCGGCAGCAAATCTTTCTGATGAAACGCCTCTAGAAGTCAAGAAACAGCGTTTAAAAATATTACAAGAGCGATTGACCTTACAAGCATCTCGTTATAGTCAGTCTATGATTGGTAGCACTCAACGATTGCTTGTTACCGGATTCTCTAAAAAAGATAGCCAGCAACTCGCGGGTCGCACAGAGTGTAATCGTGTTGTAAATTTTGATGGAGATCCAACGTTAATTGGCCAGTTTGTTCGTATAAAAATTACTGATGCGCAACCAAACTCATTGCGAGGCAGATTGATTCTTGACTCAGAGACTATTTAAGTGACCGATCAACTAGACATCGACGAATCCCTGATTGATTATAAATACCATGGTCAACGAGTAGATATTGTTCTAGCACAGCATTTTCCACAGTTTTCTCGTTCACAACTAACGCAATGGTTAAAAGAAGGGATAATCACTCTTAATAATCGTATTTATAAGCCCAAAGAAAAAGTATTAGGTGGTGAGCGAATTGATTTTAAATATTCACCACGACAAGCCGTTGAAGTTGATCAAGCTGAAGATATCGCGCTGGATATTATATTTGAGGATGACTATGTTCTAGTCATCAACAAACCAGCTGGTTTGGTTGTTCATCCTGGAGCTGGTAATAAACAGCATACGCTTCTCAACGCTTTATTATATCATCACCCCGCACTGCAGGAATTACCACGTGCAGGTTTGATTCATCGTTTAGATAAAGACACCACAGGGTTGCTGGTTATCGCTAAAACATTAGCGGCTTATACGCACTTGATAAGAGAAATGCAAGCACGAGCAATAGAACGTCGTTACTATGCCTTAGTCTATGGTCATCTGATAGGTGGTGGCAGAATCGAAACTGGTTATGGTAGGCATCCACGGAATCGTCTGAAAATGGCTGTATGTAAGCAAGGACGAGAAGCTGTGACACTTTATAATGTGTATAAACAGTATGGATACTGTACGTTATTAGATGTAGCGTTAATGACTGGTAGAACTCATCAAATTCGAGTACATCTGTCACATATTAATCATTCCTTAATTGGTGATCCATTATATGGTGGTCGTATTCGTTTTCCAGCGGGCTCTACACCAGAGCTACGAACTATATTACATGCATTTAAGCGTCAAGCACTCCATGCGTATTCTTTAGCATTTATGCATCCAACTACAGGTCAGTTGTTGACATGTAGTGCATCATTACCCGATGATTTACAGTCATTACTCAACGAATTGGATAATTATTTTGACTCATTTGATCGCTAATTGGCCTGCGCCACATAATATTTCTGCTCTGACTAGTACTAGTAAAGGTGGGCAAAGTGTAGGTAATTTCACTAGTAATAATCTTGGGTTACATGTTGGTGATGATGGGCCTGTGGTTTTGGCCAATCGAAAACAATTGGCTGACTCTCTCGGGTTAAACAATGAATTAATCTGGCTTGAACAAGTTCATAGTACCTGTTGCGTTGTAGTGGAGGAAGATGATAATCGCGTTGCTGATGCTGCCATTACCCGTTCTCCAAATTATTCATTGGCGATTATGACTGCTGATTGTTTACCGATTGTTTTATGCAACAAAGCGGGTACGGAAATTGCCGCAATCCATTGTGGTTGGCGCGGTCTAGTTAATGGGATTATTGAAAATACGTTGGCAAAAATGCAGAGCAAAGGTGAGCAACTCATGGCATGGTTAGGACCAGCAATTTGTCCAAAATGCTTTGAGATAGGTGAGGAGGTAAAACAACAATATCTAAGTCGATATCCGTTTACAGCGCCTAGTTTTATTGAGCAAGGAGCCCAGTTATTTGCAGATTTGCCGGGTATGGCTGAATTAATTCTCAATTCTCTTGGCGTCGTTGATGTCTATCAATCTGGGGCTTGTACTTATGAGAGTAAGAATCAATTCTATTCCTATCGTCGCGAAGCGAAAACCGGTAGAATGGCAACTTTGATTTGGTTTAAATAATTTTTTATTAGCTCATGAGCATCTCTCAATTAGTTCATTATACTCTTCGATCATTAATAGGATAAAAATATGATAAATAAAGTAAGGATATTCTTTGGTATAAGTTTTTTGTTGGCAGCAGAATTCCTATCTGCGGCTGGCGATGTAACGCAGTTGCCTACCTTGGCTCCAATTCTAAAGAACGCTATGCCCGCGATTGTGAACGTTGCTGTACAAGGTGTGATACCAGGTAATAGTGCTTCTTCTGATGATGAGGAAAAAGACGGGCAAGAAAAGCAGCCATTGGATAAGCCTAAAAAATTTCAAAGCATAGGATCTGGAGTCGTTATCGATCCATCTAATGGTATTATTATAACCAATGATCATGTGATTCGTAATGCTAATATTATCACGGTCACTCTTAATGATGGACGTCGTTTAAAAGCAAAGTTAATCGGTGGTGATAGTGAGACTGACGTAGCAGTGCTAAAAATTGACGCTAAAAATCTTAAAAGTTTACCGATAGCGGATTCTGATAAAATTGAAGTAGGAGATTTTGTTATTGCAATTGGTAATCCATTTGGTCTAAACAGTTTTGGTAACAGCCAATCGGCTACCTTTGGAATTATTAGTGCTATGAATCGAAGTGACTTGAATATTGAAGGTATCGAAAACTTTATTCAAACAGATGCGGCAATTAATCCTGGTAATTCTGGTGGTGCTTTAGTCAATGCAAAAGGTGAGCTCGTAGGAATTAATACGGCAATTATTTCTTTATATGGTGGAAATGTTGGAATTGGTTTTGCTATTCCCATCAATATGGCAAAAGATGTCGCTCAACAAATTATCCGGTTTGGTTCGGTTCACCGTGGTTTGATGGGAGTTTTTGTTCAACCTTTAACACCGGAATTAGCTCAAGCGATGGGATATCCTGAAAATTTCCAAGGAGCCTTGATTTCGCAAGTGAATGAAAATTCACCAGCTGAAGAAGCGGGTTTGAAAGCAGGTGATGTGATCGTTCAGATCAATAAAACTAAAATCACACAAGCTACCCAAGTTAAAACCACAATAAGCTTATTGCGAGTTGGTAGTGAAGTGAATATAACAGTCAGACGTAATGGCAAAGAAATTAATTTAAAAGCAGTCGTAACCGATATTAAAAAGCATGAACAAAAATTACAAGCTCAAAATCCATTCCTCTATGGTTTAGCGCTGAAGGATTTCGAACAAGCTTCACCCTTGCATGGACACGTAGCTGGGGTGCAGGTAGTGGGAGCTGCTGAAAATAGTGCAGGGTGGCGAGCTGGATTACGTCCAGGAGATGTAATTATTAGTGCTAATAATCAACCGACAACAACAGTTAAAGCATTGCAGTCTGCAGCCCAGGTTAAAAAGAAAGAATTGTTGGTTCAAGTATTAAGAGGTTCTGGTGCATTGTACATTTTAATTATTTAGGGTTTGATTATAGTCCCTAGGAGGAATCCTTCTGGGGACTTAGCATCTGCTCACGGACGATACTACCACCAATAAATTCCCATTCAAGCTCCAGATGTTGTAATAAGATCTTTAAAAAAATTCGGCAGATTCAAGCAATCATTGCAACACCTAATTTGTTATAGTTAACTTTTTAGGAGCGACTATGGTTCGTGTTTTATCAAAACGGAGTTTTACAGAACATCAGCAAAAAACAATTTGGTCTTTATGGTCGCAAGGCAAATCACTCAGTGAAATTGGAAGACAGCTTGATAAGCACGCTGCTTTATTGATGTTTCCATAGCTAAGCGCTAATTTAGCCGATTCTTCTTTGAACTCTTTACTGTATTTCCTTCATTGTCTTACCATGCTCTCACCTCTTCGTGAAGTCATATATTTTAACAAAGTAGTGTCCGTTTTTTCGCGGTAAGATTACTCTTGAATTTAAGTTTAAAATCAGACAAATAGTGTCATTCAGAATTTAGCAGCAGAAAGTGAGTGATTTTTCATAAAATATTCACTTAATCTAAAATGAATACATAAATGTATTGAAATTATTTTTTTGCTGCATGCGATACTGATAGACAGCATAGAATGCGATAACATTTTTAATATAATTTCTTGTCTCTCGCCATGGTAATGTTTCTATCCATATATCAATTGGTTTCGATGAGTGATTTTTTAACCAGTAAGAAACCTGTCGTGGACCGGCATTATAAGCGGCTGCCATCAATACCGGATGTGATTTAAAACGACCGGCTAATTGGTGAAGATAAGCAGTACCAATGCTAATGTTTTTGGATGTTGAAAAAAGTTGTTCTTTGTTCGCGTAGGGTATATTCGCTATTTTAGCGATGGCTCTAGCTGTTGCTGGCATTAGTTGCATTAAACCATGTGCGCCTGCTGATGAAATAACATCGCGACGAAACGTACTTTCTTGCCAGATGATGGCATAGATTAACCCTTCGGGAATATGATAGATCTTAGCATTTTGATTAATTGATGAACGATAAACAAGGGGGAATCGCAGGGAAAGTTGATTCTTGAGCTGCTTGATACTATTACTTAATACGATTACCTTGGAGTGCCAATGCAAAACAGTTGCTACCCACGATAACATCGCAATTTTTTCATGTTTAGGCAATTCTGATATAAAGTCGCTTAATAAGCGTGATGCCTCGATTAAACGTTTGTTAGCGTAAAGCATTTCTATCGTCTTCATGATTGGTTGATAGTTTTTTAGTAGCTGCGTATTGTTTAAGATATACTCGTTTTCAAAGCTTAGTGGTTTGTGTAGGTGCATACTAGCGAGAAAGCCATAGTAATTTCTTTGATCGGCCAATTTATTATAAATGATATCTGCCCTTCGATGTTGCCCTAACGCTTCATATGCACGAGCTAACCAATATTGCCAGGCAGGAGTGCTCTTAGCGTGTGAATGATTAATTAAATTCACTACGCGATGCCATAGTTGATGTTTTAACGCATAACGAATATGCCAATCTAATAGAGGCTCTGTGTAAAAGACGGGCTTTATTTGATTGAACCACAAGAGTGCATCACTATCATCATGTATGGCTTTGTACAAGGCAATGGTCGCTAAAAAACATTGTTGTTGTTCTAGACTAAGTATTTTTAATGTTTTAGGATGTTGCCATAGTGCTAGGGCTTTACCAATAGATTGATTATTGACTAGCTTATGAAGGCCATATAAATACATGCCGCCACTAAAAACGCTAGGTTCTAGTTGAGCTATATGCATTGGGTTTTGATGAATATCATTCAAGATTTGAATATCTCGTAACCGTGGTTGATGATATTGCCTAAGCAGATGGCGAGCTAGGGAAATATTAGATTCTTTTAGCGCTAAATTTATACGTTCTGTAATCAAAGATTGTTGACTATCATCGTTAGTTAATAATTTATTGAATAGATCATTACAACCTGAGGGTTTTGAATGACCATCTAACCATAGCCGTTTTGCAGCAACTAAAGCTGGCAGTTGGTTGCCTTGTTCGTATAGGGCTGAATAATAAAAACATTGAAGATTTATGTCGTTGCTTTTTTGATAATACTTATGGTAATTAGACCAGTCTTTAGCACGTGCTAGCTGGTATAGCCATTGTTCACGCAGCTTATGAGCTAAGGGTGTGTTGCTATCTATAAAATTTAAAAAATGGTTGTCAGCTATAATTGGTGATTGCTTACTCCATTCTAAGTAGGATTGAAACCTATCGACATAAGAGATCCCTGATAATGCATTTGCTTGTTGGTTTAAATAAACTCCAACTAAAATAATGAGTGATTTTTGCAATGATGTGAAGAGCAAGACTAATCATAACCTATATAGTACAGTGAAAGGATATGATACCCCATAATCAATCGATTCTGCTATTTATGGGATGAAAAATCTAATAGTTTCCTTTGCATTGTGGAAATTGTTTCTTGATAATCTTGCGACTGGAAGATAGCTGAGCCTGCCACAAATTCATTAGCACCGGCTGCTGCAAGAGCATTGATATTATCTATAGTAATACCGCCATCAACACAGATTGGAAGTAGGGGGTACTCGTCGCGGACATATGCAATTTTATTGATCATTGTCGTGATCATCGATTGTCCACTAAATCCTGGGTTAACCATCATTAATACAAGAAAATCAAGGCGATGCTCACACCAACGAACATATTCTATGGGGGTTGCAGGATTTAATACCAAACCGACTTGGCAGTCTAGTTCACGTATCAGTTGTAAACTTCTATCTAAATGGTTAGTTGCCTCCGGATGTATGCTGATACGACTAGCGCCTGCTTTAGCAAACTGCTTGATTAGTGTATCAACTGGAGACGCCATTAGATGCACATCTAAACTTAACCGAGGGTAAGCTGTATGTAATGCTTGACAAACCATAGGTCCAAAACTGAGGTTAGGAACGTAATGGTTATCCATGACATCCAGATGTAGTAGTTGTGCTCCTGCCTTAATAACAGATTCTACTTCATCTTCTAGCCGCATAGGATTTGCGGCTAGTAATGAGGGTAAAATCTTATAAGGTCTGATTTCTTTATGCACCAAACGAGCCACTGATAGAAAGATTAACTGAATTTGCTTGTAATCTTGAACTAAGATAAGGGATTGCTTTGGTTGCTAAATATCGATAATCAATACCTACCCAAGTAAAATCGTCAAGGAAATAATTGGCGCCAATAATAGCTTGAGCAACCGGTTGATTCGTTGAGTATTTGAGCCTTGTTCCAGCAACGTAACTATTGTTTTGATACAATCTAATGTTGTCAGTGATGTGTGCGTAGCCAACACCTAAACCCAAATAAGGACTAAAATCTGACTGTCCTGGCAGGAGATCTAAATAACTATTAATTAGTATTGCCCCAACATTGGTTTTTCCCTTTAAGTGCAACCCATTGCGTTTTTTCGTACTAGAAATACTAATTGTTCCACTATGTAGTTTATGATAATCATTACTCAGCGCCATAAGTTCAGCTTCGGTCCGAAAGTTGTCGAAAAAGCGATAACCAATTTGACCCGCAATATTACCAAATAATTTGTGTTTGATTATTCCTGGCTGCTGATCTAATTTTGAACCATTGGGAATACGAACAACATCCATTTTTAATTTGTCGATACTGCTTGCACCCAAGGCAAGGCCAGCATACCAACCTTCTATAGGATTTGCTGCTTGAATGCTAGTAGTTGCTATCAATCCGAGTAAACCTAATTTCAGTGATTGTTTCATCATATTAAAATCCTCAAGTTTTATTTATATTTTTCTTCGTCAAATCGATAGGTGATACCAAGATTTACCATGTTCGCTTTAAAATTTTTCCCAAGTTTTGTAGTTGTTGTGGCTAAAACATAACGATAACCTAAACTCAGGGCATAATTTTCAGCAAAATTATAAGTTAATCCACTCATCCCTTGGTAAGCAAATACATCATTTTTAATATGCAGGTTATAAGACTCTGTATTGACCATGGCACCTAATTTTGTTTCCAAAAAGGTATAGCCAACTCCAAAGCCTAAGTAAGGTTGAATAGTAGGTATCAGTTCAGGGAAGTCATAATAAGCATTCAAAAAAGTCAGTAGACCCTGATGATAGCCGTCTATATGATCACTCATCATATGGTTAACTTTGAGTTTTTCCATATAGGTTTTGAAATAACTCAACTCAAGTTCATAACGCATTGGATTATCTTTAAAACCTAAACTAGCACCACCGTTATATCCACCTTTGTATTGGCTATTATTATAATGATCTTTTGCAAATGATCGGTTGAGGTTACCAGACAGGATATGGCGGCCTCCAAAAACATTGGCATATCCTCCATTAATGGGGGTGAATGCCAAGGAAATTTGACTGACAAGCAATGCAGTACAAGCAAAGGTAAGCTTCATGGGAATCCTTGATTATATCGCTAACGTGCATCTTAACCTGTTGATTGTTATTTGCAAAGAACAACCTGTATTTTTCTACGAAAAAGCTTGCATGTAGTGATTATAACGGGCCATATCTTGTAGCAAGAATAGGCCAGAATGAATCCTTAAAATCCTGAGGTAATCGGATAACGCCAATCGGGACCAAAAGCACGGCGACTAATCTTAATGCCAGGGGCTGATTGGCGGCGTTTGTATTCATTGCGTTTGATTAATTTGAGTACTTTTTTTACCGTTTCTGCAGCGTATCCTTGAGCGATTATGTCATCACTACTTAAATTTTCTTCCATAACCATGGTAATCATAGCATCAAGGATTTTGTAATCAGGCAGCGTATCCTGATCTGTTTGGTTTGGTGCGAGTTCAGCTGAGGGTGGACGCTCGAATACTCGCTCAGGGATGACATTAGATAGTGTATTCCTATAGCGAGCTAATGCATAAACTTGAGTTTTTAAAACATCTTTGATGACTGCGAAGCCACCGACCATATCACCATAAATGGTACTATATCCAACAGCTGTCTCACTTTTGTTACTGGTACACAGTACCATTTTTCCTGTTTTATTAGAGAGTGCCATTAATAACGTTCCTCTAATCCTTGCTTGTAGGTTCTCTTCGGTTAAATCAGGAGATAAATCTTTAAAAACTGGCGCAAGAGTGGTGAGGAAGCAATTAAAAATAGATTCGATACCTAGGATCGTATGTTCAACTTGCATAATAGTTGCTTGATATTGTGCATCTTCATTACTCATGGATGCCGTGTATTGAGATGGCATCAAGACAGCATGAACCCGTGATGGACCAATAGCATCGACAGCAAGCGCCAAGACCAGCGCTGAATCAATACCTCCTGATAAACCAATGATCACGCCAGGAAATTTATTTTTCTCAATGTAATCTCGTAAGCCGCACACGAGTGCTTTATAAATTAACGCTTCTTGTTTTAAAGGCGGAGCAATCGAACCATTGATAGTATGGTTAGTAATTAGCACGCTAGTCAGTGACTCTTCAAATGCAGGCGATCGCGCGCATACCTCACCTAGATTGTTCATGGCAAATGATTGTCCATCAAAAACCAAATTATCTTGGCCACCAATTTGATTGACATAAATAGTGGATAGTCCTAATTGTGCATAATTGGCTAATAATGTTTCACGACGTTGATACTTGTTATAGTCAAAAGGCGAAGCATTAATGCAGATCAAATGTTCTATATTTGCCGCGATCAATTGCTCCACAGGTCCTGTGCTCCAGATATCCTCGCAGATACATAGGCCTAGTCTATAATCATTGATAGTGAAAATGCATGGCTTGTTTGGGCCTGGAGAAAAATAGCGTTTTTCATCAAAAACTTCATAGTTCGGTAAGTTTTGTTTATGATACCTGGCTTTGCTGATGCCATTGAAAAATATGCTCGCTGCATTGTAACAGAGGTTTCCATCTAACAGGGGATGGCCTACAATAACGTGGCAATTTTTGCAGATGGCTCGTATCTCGTCTAATGCATGGTTGACTTGCAACAAGAATTCCTTATGGAAGAGTAAATCTTCTGGTGGATATCCCGTTATAGCCAGTTCAGGAAAAACAATTAAATCATGTTGATCTTGATGAGCAAGGATGATGTCTATTATTTTTTTACTGTTTGCAGCAGTGGCACCTACAAGCGGATTAATTTGTGCCATTAGAATCTTAAGTGTTTGTGGCATAATGGTTAGTCTTCTGAAGGGATAATACTATATTTTATAGTATTTATGCCGAATTAGCATTTGTGAAAGCATTTGAAAGACATGGGGCCAGGTCTTTCTTTTAATTGTGGGGTCAGATTTTTGTTATGCATCATTGTGGGGCTGGTCTTTCCTCTCGACATCAATGTCAAGAGGAAAGACCCGATCACATAACAAAGATCTGCCCCCATATAATTTTATGACCCCAAAATTGTTCCCTCTACTAACTGGACTTGGATTAATCTATGTGGAAAACTGCATTGTCGAGAATGACCGAAGCATTTTCAGCGGTTACATTAGAACATGGTCAGGAATACCACTATCAAGGTCATGTCTTGAGTATACGCTTAAGTGATGGATTGCTGAAAGCTCGGGTTAAAGGCAGTACAAATCAAATTTATAATGTCCATCTTGACTTAAAAATATGGCCGAATAAGCCAGCACAATGTGGTTGTTCAAAGCAATATAATTGTAAGCATGCTGCTGCAAGTTTATATGCTCTGAGAGATAAGGATGCCCCGGCTACTAACAAATCAGTGCCCGACTCATTCGCATCAACATACCCATCATTCCCTGTTGATGACGATATCATCGATGCTGACCAAATTGAATGGTATTCACAACTCGATGAACCTGGAAACGATTTTTTTTCTTATCAATTAGGAATTTTAGTTAATAATCAAAAAGTTAGTGTCGTACCCTTGGTAGCTGATTTAATTAAACGCTGGAATCAGGATACGCTGGCTGATTTATCAGATAATTTGCTAATTAAGTTACCAATAATGACTGGTAAAGTTTTAAAAATTGAGCTAGGACGCTTGAAACCCCTATTACGATTATTGTTGCACTATGGGGTCAAAACGACGACCAATCTAGAGAAATTGCAAATGAAACGCTACCAATTGGTTTTAATGTTGGAAGCAGAGCAGGCGATGGCTGCAAGTGCTGCACGTTGGTCGGGCACTGAGACCTTACGCACGAAACTTAAGCAATTAACCCTGCTATCTACTCTTCCCAACATCGCTATTCCACAAGGATTGAATGCTCAATTACGAGATTATCAACACCAAGGTTTGAGCTGGTTACAAAGCCTGCGCGATAACCAGTTAGGTGGTATCTTGGCTGATGATATGGGACTAGGAAAGACAGTGCAAACTTTAGCTCATTTGCAAGTTGAGCAAGAACAGCAACGGCTTACAAAAGCGAGCTTGATCATCGCTCCGACTAGTTTAGTGGGAAATTGGTATGAAGAAGTAAAACGTTTTACGCCTGCCCTACGAGTGTTGATTTTTCATGGTATTGCGCGAAGCTGTGATGATTTCAATAACTTTGATTTGGTTATTTCAACGTATGGATTGATTCAGCGAGATAAACATAAATTTGTAAATCATCAGTTTTACTATGTGATTCTAGATGAAGCGCAATATATTAAGAATAGCCGATCAAAAACAACGCAAATCGTCCAGCAGCTAAAGGCAGAGCATCGTTTGTGTTTAACCGGTACACCTTTGGAAAATAACTTAGGTGAGTTATGGTCTTTATTTCATTTCCTCATGCCTGGTTTGTTGGGTACTGCTAAGCAATTTCGGCAATTTTTTAGAGTACCTATTGAAAAAAACAAGGATCTCGCTAAGCAAGAAATCCTCGCACAACGAATCCAGCCATTTATGCTGCGGCGTCGTAAAGATCAAGTGGCTAAGGAACTACCTGCAAAAACAGAAATGATCAGAACAATAGAACTAATAGGTAAGCAAAGAGATTTATATGAAGCTATTCGCATGAGCATGGAGAAAAAAGTTCGTGATGCAATTGCTCTACAAGGTATGGGCAAAAGCCAGATCGTGCTTTTGGATGCATTATTAAAATTACGCCAAGTGTGTTGTGATCCTAAGTTATTAGCGATGCCTGAAGCAGAAATGGCATATGGATGTTCAGCAAAATTACTCGTACTCATGGAACTCTTAGACGAATTGATGTTAGAAGGTAGGCGAGTATTAATTTTTTCACAATTTACCTCCATGTTGGCATTGATTGAAGAGCAATTAGTAGCAAAAAAATATACCTATTTGCTATTGACAGGCCAAACTCAAAACCGTCAAAGTTTGGTTCAACGTTTTCAGGAGGGTGCTAGTTCAATATTTCTTATTAGTTTGAAAGCTGGTGGTACTGGCTTAAATTTAACGCGCGCTGATACAGTTATTCACTATGATCCTTGGTGGAACCCCGCAGCCGAAGATCAAGCAACGGATAGGAGCCACCGATTAGGTCAGATTAATCCTGTTTTCGTTTATAAGTTAATTACCATGGGCACAGTAGAAGAGACGATTGTAACAATGCAGAATAAAAAACGACAGTTGGTTGATGGCATATTGTCTAGTGGAGCAAGCCTTGGTAGCAGTATAACAGATGCTGATCTTGAGAATTTTTTTATGCCATTACCATAATCTGTTTTAACGGCAATTCAGTCTAACAGTAACCTTGTTATTGTAAAATATGAGCGCGTGTTGACAATTGATACTCTGCCGCGATTTGTTCGCGGCATCCATTCGCTTAACAGCGCTATCATCAGCCAACCCTGATATGGTATTTACGCACGTAATTCACCAGATCAATGAGGAGTCGCTGCGGGCATGTTTCCATGAGCTGTACAGAAGGAGGGCGATTGGAATCGATGGGATAGATAAAGCGAGTTATGGGGAAAAGCTGAATGAGCATCTTCGGGACCTAATGGAGCGAATGAGGCGCATGGCATACATCCCAGGGGCAGTAAGACAAGTACTGATACCCAAAGACGGGAAACCGGATGCTACAAGGCGACTAGGCATTAGTAATTTCGAGGATAAACTTGTTCGGCGAGCAATGCACAAAGTATAAGAAAGCATCTACGAGCCCCTATTCCACGAAAAC
>JBMLTO010000059.1:0-27024 GCA_049239925.1 Legionella sp.
GGGCGGAGGCCGCGCGCGATAGGGAGGCTTCAAGATTGAGGGATGAGGCAGCTGCTCGCGATAGGGAGGCGGCTGCGCGCGATAGGGAGGCGGCAGCATTACGGGAGACGGAACTGATGCAGGTCATTAGGGAATTACGAGCTCAGCAACCTGCTGTACAGAGGCCTGAGCGTGAAGTATCTATTGATTCTCCTAGTTTTTTTAGCGGTCAGCGAGCGGTTAGAAGAGGAGCTGGTGTTGAGCTAGCGGAGGAATTGACGGATTCACACACGCTAAGGTGATTGAGATGCGATCACATTGCCTTTTGATGTTTGGAGTGTCCATCCCTCTGGGCAGCTTTTTATTGTTGACTTTCGGCCATTACAAGCATCTATATCAAGCTTCCCTTCTGTTAAGGGCATTGACAAAGTATATGCACATTAGGTGTAATGTCTTTTTTTCATAACCATGATGTTATCTTGAATACTTTCCATTCTTCGTCACAAACACATAGCAAATTTAATGCATATATTATTTTTTTTCTTGCAGCCTCTTTTTATTTATATGAGTTTATTTTACAAGTTGCTCCAAGTGTAATGGCTGATGCTATGATGCAAACATTTAACGTAACTGCTGAGGGCTTTGGTGTTATTTCAGCATTTTATTTTTATGCGTATGCGCCTATGCAATTACCTGCAGGATTGCTCTTTGATCGCTATGGACCGCGTAAATTAATGACTAGTGCTTTGGTTTTATGTGCTGTAGGAGCTTTCTTTTTTGCTTCCACCGATAGCGTTTTAACAGCATCTATGGGAAGATTTTTAATTGGTATAGGCTCTGCGTTTTCATTCATAGGTGTTTTAGTACTGGTATCTCGTTGGTTCCCTCCACAGTATTTTGCTTTCCTTGCGGGCATTGCTCAATTAATGAGTTCGGTCGGAGCAATGTTCGGTCAAATGCCTTTAGCTGCTTTGGTCGAAGCGGTCGGTTGGCGACAGTCTAGTTTTATATTGTCGGCTGTGGGATTTTTCCTTGCTATCCTTCTTTGGTTTATTATTCGCGATTTTCCTCATCAGCCAACCCAGGCATTGCCTACGAGACGTTTTAGTGACGAATGGTGTCGTTTACGAGAAGTATGCAGTAAAGGTTATACTTGGATAACTGGGATTTATGCATTTGCAATTTGGACGCCAATTGCTGTTTTTGCTGCTTTGTGGGGTGTCCCTTATTTGCAAGAAAAATATCAAGTCACTGTTTTAGTTGCCTCCGGTTTATGCAGCATGATTTGGTTAGGAGTTGGTATTGGTAGTCCAATGCTTGGTTGGTGCAGCGATAAATTTTTTAGTCGTCGTTTAGCCTTAGCAATCAGTGCATTATTAGGGCTTTTAGCGACTATAGTCTTACTATATATTCCAGGTGTTTCAATGCCCTCTATGTACATTATTTTATTTATTCTAGGGTTGGGAGCTGGTGGACAAACTGTGAGTTTTGCTGTAGTGAAAGATAATAATCCTGCTCATCTTGTTGGGACAGCATCTGGTTTTAATAATCTATCAGTTTTACTAGGAGGCGCTATTTTCCAACCATTGGTTGGGATTATTTTGCATCATAGTGGTCATGCTTACTTGGTGGATCAGATACCCGTTTACGAATTAGATGGTTACAAATTTGCATTACTCGTGATGCCGGTATGTTATTTAATCAGCCTAATCATAGCTATTTTTTTTCTGAAGGAGTCTCATCCTGGATCACGTACAGTTGCCATCGATAATTGAGTTGTATAATGAGGCAGCTACGATTCATCTTGAAGATAGGCACTGAACTGTATTTACTGAGTGGTATATCCAAAATCGTCGGAGGGTGGACAGAATGACGAGGGCTGCAGGAGTTTGATGGCACGTTCTCTTCAGCTTCTCTTCCTCCTCGATGCTGCTAACATTCTGGTAAATTAACAGCAAGACCACCCATGGATGTTTCTTTATAGATGGACTGCATGTCTAAACCTGTTTGCTTCATGGTTCTAATGACTTTATCCAAAGAAATTTGGTGCTGACCATCGCTAATTAATGCCATTCGCGAAGCGTTAACTGCTTTAACAGCTCCCATCGCATTTCGCTCTATACACGGAATTTGCACCAGCCCTAGGACTGGATCGCAAGTCATGCCTAAATGATGTTCCATAGCGATTTCAGCTGCATTTTCAATTTGTGCAATACTGCCTCCTAAAACGGCAGTTAAACCGGCAGCAGCCATCGATGAGGCTACGCCTACTTCTCCTTGGCAACCAACTTCAGCACCCGAAATGGAAGCTCCTTTTTTATAAAGAATGCCAATCGCTGCAGCGGTAAGAAAATAGTTTATAAGATCCTCATTTTTCGTACGTTGGTGCGCATATTGACAATACTTTAAGACGGCTGGGATGATACCCGCAGCACCATTCGTTGGTGCAGTGACAATCCTTCCTCCAGCAGCATTTTCTTCATTGACTGCCATGGCATATAGATTTAAGTGATTCATAATGTCGGATTGTTCATAAACGCTAGTAACCCCTTTTTGTTCAATCAGTTTTTTATATAATTCTGGTGCTCGTCGTTTAACATTTAATCCGCCAGGTAAAATCCCTGGATGATGACAACCATTTTCAATACATTGATTCATCACTGCAGCAATATTAAGTATGCCTTCTTCAATGGTAGCCTTATCTCGCCAATGAAGCTCATTGGCCATCATCAGTTCAGCTATTGATAATTGTTGAGTGTTACATTGTTGCAATAGTTGTTTTGCGGTGCTGAAGGGATAGGGAATGTCATCACTACCTGAACATGATTCTTGTTCATCATGATCAGTAGTAATAAAACCACCACCGATAGAGTAGTATATTTGAGATAATAAACATTGTTTGTCTGCAGTAAAAGCGTTAAATCGCATGCCATTGGAGTGTTTAGGCAATAGTTGTTTTTGCAGAAAGACTAAATCGTTAGACTCATCGAATGGAATATTGAATTGACCCGCAATGCACAATACCTTATTAGCCAGAATCTCATGCATGCGTGGTACCATTGTTTCAGGAACAACCGTATCAGGAAGTTTACCCTCTAGACCGTTTAGTATTGCTTTATCTGTTCCGTGTCCTTTCCCGGTTAATGCTAACGAGCCATAGAGCTCAACGCGGATTCTCGCTGTATGTTTAAGCAATCCTCTATCAGTCAATAGTGCCAAAAACTCATTTGCTGCATACATTGGGCCCACCGTATGAGAGCTAGATGGACCAATTCCAATAGAAAATAAATCAAATAGACTAATATGCATAGATAAACTCAATCAAAGTATAAATAATCGCGAATTGCTTCTACATGGCAAGTAGGTTAGTTTTTTGCAAGCGTTTATGCTTCACTTCAGTGCATTAGGGTTCTGCAAAATGCCAACCCATTTCTCGCGATAGCTTGGCTAACATCAGTCCACCACGGATACTATTTCCCTTCGCATTCACGCGAGGACTAAGAACTACAATGCCAGCTTTGCCTGGAACTACAGCAATGATATAACCTGATACACCGCTTTTAGCTGGTATGCCGGTGCGCACCATATGAGTACCTGTTTCGTCATATAATCCGCAGGTAGCCATGATGGCTAAACTGATTTTACAGGTTTCTGCTGAAATAATTTGTTTGCCAGTCAATGGATCTTTGCCTAAGTTTGCAAGCAATGTAGGTAAGTATAGCAGTTGGGTAATTGTTGCTTCGTAGGAGCACAAGCTAAAATATAAGTCCAAACTTTCATTCACGCCAGCTCCTAATCGTTGCCGGCTAAATAGTAAATAGGCTATTGAACGATTACGATCTCCGGTTCGTTTCTCAGAAGCAAAAACTAATGGGTTTATCCGTAAACGTTGTCCTAATAGAGTTTCTACCCAATGTTCTAACCAAGCAAATTTATGTTCACTAACGCCTGGTATGTGTGAGCAGAGGGTAATTGCGCCAGCATTCAGCATAGGATTAGATGGTTTAGGTCCAAATCTTTCCAAGCGAGTTATGGATGCAAAGTCATCACCAGACGGTTCAACCTTTACCCACTCAAAGACCTGTTCAGCACCATATTCCTCTAAAAGCCCTATCAATGGAATCATTTTAGCTGTGCTTTGTAATGTTACAGGTGTTATTAGAGTATTGCTTTCAACAATCATTTCGCCGTCAATTGGTTGCACAGCAATTGCTGTAATGCCTTGATCTACATTAGCTAGCTCAGGTATATAATTAGCAACATTGCCGTCTTGATTCTTCTCAGCTTGAGCGATAATTTTTTTCAGCAGCGTAGATGTTATAGTTTGTTGATTCATAAATTCTCTATTAGTATTAAAATTAATATAAAAGCTAAAGTTTACAAATGGTGTCATTGCGATGCGCAAACCTGATATTGGCAGATTACATAACAAGATTCAACCATGTTGTTGGCAAAGAGTACCTATCGGCGGAAATATTTAAGCACAGTTTATGTCCCTATTTTTGATGACATTTGCTATTATTAGCAAATTTGTTGTTGCTGGTAAACTTTTTCACTGGGATTAGTTATGAAACTTGCTGTATATGGTGCAGGATACGTTGGGTTAGTTTCTGCTGTTTGTTTTGCAAAGTTAGGGCATCTAGTTCATTGCGTTGACGTAGACCAACAACGAGTCGATCGTCTTATGCAGGGGGATTGTCCGATTTTTGAAAAGCAGCTACCTGAATTATTGCAGCAACAATTGGGTTCTGGCCGTCTGGCATTCACAACTGATTTTTCTCAAGCTATCCAGTTTGCTAATCTTCATATTATCGCTACGGGTACGCCGAGCTTAGCGAATGGTCATGCAGATTTGTCACAGGTTTTTGCCGTAGCAACTGCGATTGCGGAGCAAACAAACGAAAACTGTGTGCTAGTGATTAAATCTACAGTACCAGTAGGTACTGGATCTAGGATAGAACAACACATTCATCGATTAATTGCTGATCGACAGAAGACAATTCGTATATTAGTGGCTTCTAATCCTGAATTTCTACGTGAAGGCTCTGCGGTCAATGATTTTTTAGGTGCTGATAGAGTCGTCATTGGTGGTGATGAACAGGCATTATTATCTCTCAATGAGCTGTATCAACCTTTAGTTGATCAAGGAGTACCTCTGTTATCGATGAGTAGGCAATCGGCGGAATTAACAAAATATGCTGCAAATGCCATGTTGGCATGCAAAATTAGCTTTATCAATCAAATTAGTCGGATCGCTGAAAAAACTGGCGCCAATATCGATGAAATTAAGCAAGGTATTACTAGTGATCATCGCATAGGACCTCATTTCTTAATGCCTGGCATTGGCTACGGTGGTTCTTGTTTTCCCAAAGATAGTAGGGCATTAATTCAAGTAGCTGATGAATTAGGGGTACAGACAGAATTGTTGCAAGCGATTGAGACAATTAACCATCAACAAAAACAATGGGTTGGTGAGCAGCTCAGAGGACATTTTCAAGCAACATTACCCCATCGTACTATTGGAATTTGGGGGTTAGCATTTAAACCTGGGACTGATGATTTACGAGAAGCGAGCAGTCTGGTGATTATTGATGAATTATTGCAAGCAGGAGCTAGCGTTTGTCTGTATGATCCAGCGGCAATGGATGCAGCAAAGCATTATTTAGCGCATGGTGATAAAGTCACTTGGTGTTCAAGTGCAAACGATGTTTTGAATAGTCATATTGATGCCCTAGTTATAGCAACTGAATGGCCAGAATTTACGGAATATCCCTTAACTTTATTACAGCAATCATTGGGTAAAAAGCCACTTATTGATGGTAGAAATTGTTTTAGTATGACAGCAGTCGCACAAGCTGGGTTATCATATTATTATTCAATTGGTAGGCCACCTTATTATAGAGGCGAATAAGATGGCAATGATGCAAGTTAAAAAAGCAGTTTTTCCAGTAGCGGGTCTCGGTTCGCGATTTTTACCTGTTACTAAAGCCACACCCAAAGAGATGTTACCTATTGTCGATAAACCACTAATTCAATATGCTGTTGAAGAAGCGGTAAGAGCTGGTATCACTCATATGATCTTTATTACTAGTTCGAGCAAACGAGCGATAGAAGATCATTTTGATAATCATTTTGAACTTGAACTGCGTCTTTTCGAACAAGGAAAAAACGAATTATTGCAGTTAGTCCAGAGTATATCACCACCTGGGATTCAGTTTACCTATGTTAGACAACACCAGCCGTTGGGTTTAGGGCATGCTATTTTATCGGCCCAACATGTGATTGGCGACGATCCGTTTGCGGTTCTTTTGGCTGATGACTTAATTGATGATCAACATTCACCCTGTTTAACAGCAATGGTGAATCATTTTGAGCAAGATCATTTATCTGTGTTAGCAGTTCAACCCGTACCTTGGTCTGAGGTTCATCACTATGGTGTCGTTGATGTGAGAGATGTATCTTGTGCTTATAGCAAAATTAATGACATAGTTGAAAAGCCAGCTAGAAACGTTGCTATTTCCAATCTTGCTGCAGTTGGGCGTTATGTATTTACTCGCGAAATTTTTTCTTCGTTAGCCCAAACCTCCAAAGATCATCGGGGCGAAATTCAACTAACTGATGGTATACAGCGTTTATTGCAGCGGGAAAACGTGTATGCATTTCAGTTTAATGGTAAACGTTTTGATTGTGGTTCTAAACTCGGCTATTTGCAGGCAATGGTGGAATTTGGTTTGCGTCATGTAGAAATAGGCTCAGCGTTTAGTGATTATTTGCGGGGATTGGATTGCGGGGATGGGGTCAGGTCTTTCCTTTGACCCCAACCGTATTATGCAACTGTTCTAACGGTTGATAACCCCACCTGATCTCAATTTACAAACAGATCTTGATGAGATGCTATGAAGATTATAGTTGCAGTAAAGCCGGTGATCGATCCTTACGTAAAAATACGAATGAAAGCTGATAGATCTGGCCTAGAAACGAAGAATGTTAAAATGGTTATGAATCCATTTGATGAAATTGCTGTTGAGGAGGCAATAAGACTCAAAGAGAAAGCGCTAGTTCAAGATATTGTATTAGTCAGCATAGGTGACACTCCTTGTCAGGACATTTTGAGACATGGATTAGCTTTAGGTGCTGATCGAGGTATCTTAGTGTCTACCACTCACATGCTTCCAAGCATTGCAATTGCCAAAGTATTACAAGCAGTGGTTAAAAAAGAGCAGGCAAGCTTCGTATTGATGGGTAAACAGTCGGTTGATGGTGATAATAATCAAACGCCCCAAATGCTTGCAGCTTTATTAGATTGGCCGCAGGCAACCAACGCGTCGGAGATTGTTTTAACAGAACATCATGTTGTTGTTGTTCGAGAGATAGATAATGGTTTGCAAAAATTAAAATTGTGCTTACCTGCCGTAGTAAGTACGGATTTGCGTCTGAATGAACCACGTTATGTAACTCTACCTAACCTGATGAAAGCTAAACAAAAACCGTTGGATAGGATTGATTTAGATTCCTTGCGAATAGAGTTTGAACACTATACCAAGGTGTTAGCTATGAATTTGCCAGCCCCAAAGTGCAGGGGAATAAAGGTCTCTTCAATAGACGAGTTGTTAGATAAGTTACGCCATAATACCAACGTGCTTGATTAATAGAGATAAATGATGAGCGTCTTAGTTTTAGTAGAACATGATAACCAAATGATGCAGGATACAACTGCCCAGGTTTTGTCTGCTGCTTTGCAGTTAGATGACTATATTGTTTTGCTAGTTGTTGGTTCTGACTGCAGTAGTGTTGCAGAACAAGCTGCTAAGCTTGTAGGTGTATCAGAAGTCTTATATGTAGATCATGCTTGCTATAGGCATCATCTACCAGAGAATATCTCTCAATTAATCGTTCATTTATCAGCTGATTTTGATTATATCTTGGCACCAGCTAGTAATTTCGGAAAAAATATTTTGCCCCGAGTTGCTGCTTGCCTTGATGTAGCTCAAGTTTCTGATGTTATTTCGATGATTGATCAACAAACGTTTACCCGTCCAATCTATGCTGGCAATGCTATAGAAACAGTAGAAGTTCTTAGTAAAAAGAAGCTGCTGACCATTCGTACGAGTGCTTTTATGCCCGTTTTATCACAGGACATTGCTTGTATCATCAATAAATTGGATCTTGTTTTTACGCAAGATAAGAGTACGTTTGTTGAAGAGACCATAAATCGATCTAGAAGACCAGAACTGAGCTGTGCAAAAATTGTAGTATCTGGCGGGCGCGGATTACAAAGTGCCACTCAATTTAAGCTGATTGAAGATTTAGCTGATACCTTAGGGGCTGCTATCGGTGCAACAAGAGCAGCAGTAGATGCTGGTTTTATCTCTAATGATCATCAGATCGGCCAAACTGGAAAAATTGTTTCACCTCATTTATATCTAGCAATTGGTCTTTCTGGTGCAGTGCAACATTTAGCTGGTATGAAAGATTCTAAGATTATTGTTGCTATTAATAAAGATGAAGATGCCCCCATTTTTCGAATCGCCGATTATGGTTTAGTTGGTGATTTATTTGATTTAGTTCCTCAATTGATTGATGCATTAAAAAAAAATAATTGAATCTTTCATTATCAATTGGATCGTTTTCGTTAGCTGATGATGAAGTAATGTTAGTTTGATTTATACAATTGAAACATGAAGTGGTTCGATCCTCATTGTTGTATGGCATATTAAATAGGAGTTAAGATGTTAGTTGGTGTACCAAAAGAAATTAAACCCCAAGAGAACAGAGTAGGTCTAGTTCCTGGAAGCGTAAGAGAAGTCATTCGTGCAGGAGGCCAGGTGCTTGTTCAATCTCAGGCTGGAATTGGCATAGGTTTTACTGATGAACAATATATTGCAGCTGGTGCAGTAGTTGTTGATAGTGCTGAAGAAGTATATGCACGCGCTAATCTTATCGTTAAAGTGAAGGAGCCACAACCGTTAGAATGTTTGTCTTTGAGAGAAGGTCAGACCATTTTTACCTATTTGCATTTGGCTCCAGACCCTGAACAAACTCGCTTGTTAAAAGATTCGGGTGTAACGGCAATTGCTTATGAAACAGTTACTCAAGATGGTGGAGGACTACCATTATTAATGCCAATGTCACAAGTTGCTGGACGCATGTCTATTCAGGCTGGTGCTCATTGCCTTGAAATGGCTCAAGGTGGTAGTGGTGTTTTATTAGGTGGCGTACCTGGCGTTGCTCCTGCGAATGTTTTAGTGATAGGAGCCGGCGTGGTTGGTACTAATGCGGTACGCATGGCTATGGGAATGGAAGCAAGGGTAACGGTAATCGATAATTCATTAAATAGATTGTGTGAACTAGATTTTCAATTTGGTTCAAAATTAAATACAATTTATGCTACTGCAGATGCCATGGATTATTATGTCACCAACTCTGATTTGGTTATCGGTGCTGTTCTTGTTCCCGGAGCTGCGGCGCCTAAACTTGTTTCGCGGTCAATGCTTCAGGCTATGCGTCAGGGGTCAGTTGTTGTTGATGTTGCAATTGATCAAGGAGGGTGTTTTGAAACGAGTCGTCCGACTACCCATCTTGAGCCTACCTATGTTGAGGAGGGTGTGACCCATTATTGTGTTGCAAATATGCCGGGTGCTGTTCCACGTACTTCTACATTTGCTCTTAATAATGCAACATTACCATTTGTGATAAGTTTAGTGAAAAAAGGTGTTAAACCAGCGTTATTAAGTGATAAGCATTTATTGAATGGTTTAAATATTCACCAAGGAATGGTTACATATGAAGCGATTGCTCAGAATTTAGGCTATTCCTATGTCACTGCAGCTGAAGCGTTGTGTTGTTAATGATTCTATACGAGCTGACAGTTATAAGTTCTCTTGTCATTCTGTGCATGATACATAACAGTGGGCGTGCAGGTTGGCTGGAGACGAACTAGTCGATTATTGCTCTAGACAGGGTTGGTATATTCCAGTTACGGTACAGGCGGGGACGCCGATGACCGTGACATGATACAGGATGATCCATCATCCTGTTTTAATGGGAATTTAAGGAATAGGGGTTCAAGGGGCAGCGCCCCTTGGCTTCAAAATCACTTGGTGTTACATATCCTAATGTAGAATGTAATCGCTGACGGTTATAGAAAACTTCTATATATTCAAAGATACTTTGTTTCGCTTGTTCACGAGTTTAATAATGTTTAAAGTACACCTGCTCAGTCTTTTGCTGCATTATCACCCAGCCTGCTAACGTAGCTTCAGGAACCCCTAATCCATCACCAATTTGTCTATAACTGCGACCACTTTCCAGATATAACTTAACCGCATTAAGCTTAAATTCTTTATCATAACTTCTTGGATTACTCTTACTCATTTACACACCTAAAAATGAAATAATATTATACATTTTGTTTGTGTTTAATGTTTCAACTTTATGGTAGCAAGATCATTAAAATAGGTTTTCCCTAAAGTTTTCATTAGCTAGTGAGTCACTAGCAGACCTATCTTCTTCGCTGGGAATTTCATCATCGCGAAAATATTCTGAAATAGAGCTGCTGCTATCGCTGTCCTTCGTTACTAAGCCATTATTACGATTAATGTTAACTTTAATAATATTCTTAGGCTGTTTAAGCAGGTGCTCGGGTAAATCTTTCAATGCGATTTGCATAAAATCAATCCACATGGGCAATGCTAAACGAGCTGCATATTCATGAAGTGGATGAGGGGTATCAAAACCTACCCATGCTGTGACTACCAAGTCGGGCGTATAGCCGGCAAACCAAGCATCGACTTGGTCGTTTGTGGTTCCGGTTTTACCAGCAATATCATGCCGATTTAGCACTCTTGCTGCTTGTGCAGTTCCTTCCTGTATAACACCCATTAGAGCGGAGTTCATTAAAAAGGCTATATCTTCTGGTATAACTCTTGGTGCGTTATTATGATCTTGAGTTGTTAACTTTTCTTCACAATCAGCGCAAACCATCATGGGTTTTGCTTGTAAAAGCATCTTGCCATCATTATCAGTAATATGATCTATCAGGTAGGGCTCGATACGATACCCGCCATTTGCAAATACTGCATAGGCAGCTGTTAAATCCATAGGGCTCACTGACAAACTACCCAGTGCTAATGATAGCGCCTTGGGCAAGGCTTCTTTACGGAAGCCAAAATTAGCAATGAAGTCAATCGCATAATCTATTCCTATGTCGTCGAGGATCCGTATAGAAACAAGGTTACGAGAATGAACAAGTGCTTCTTTCAGACGTGTCGGACCATTAAATTTACGATTATCGTTATGTGGCCGCCAAGGGGTCGCTTGACTGGGGTCATCAACAACAATAGGTGCGTCATTGACCAATGTCGCAAGAGTATAACCTTTATTCAGCGCAGCAGCATAAATGAATGGTTTAAAACTAGATCCTGGCTGTCTATCGGCTTGAGTTACGCGGTTAAATTTACTGCGTTCAAAATCAAATCCACCGACCAAAGCTTCGATCGCTCCCGTCTGTGGGTTCAATGCTACAATTGCTGCTTCGGCTAGTGGAACTTGTGCTAGGAACCAATTGTCATTGTTGTTGCGAACGTAAACTATATCACCTTTACTAACAATTTGTTTTGCTTGAGTAGGTATCTTCCCAACCCATCCTTTTCTTAAGGCTGCTCTAGCCCAAGACATCCCTTGCCATGGGATGGTAATGTACTTTTTATTACGCCTTAATGCTGTCGCTTCTTTCTGTCCCACGGCAGTTATCAGGACTGGTTCTAGTTCATTGATTGGTTGATATTTTGATAAAGAGTTAACCATAGTATCAATGGTTGCCGCATGATCTAATTTGATATTACTTACAGGTCCACGATAGCCGTGGCGACGATCGTAAGCTAGAAGGTTTTCTTTAACGACATGATTGGCAGCATTTTGTAATCGACCTTTAATAGTGGTATATACTTTGTAGCCTTTGGTATAGGCGTTTGAACCATAGTGATCATACAACGATTGTCTAATCATTTCAGCGACATACGGGGCGCGAATTTCAAGATTAGCACCATGATAATTGGCTTGTAATGCTTCCTTGATTGCTGTTTGGTATTCGTCTTTAGTGATGTATTTCTCATCAAGCAAACGTTCAAGTACATGGTCTCGTCTTTTTTTTGCTGCAATAGGATTTGCAATAGGATTTTGCGTCGATGGCGCTTGTGGTAAACCTGCAATCATTGCCAGTTGTGCAAGGCTGAGCTCCTTAAGTTTTTTGCCAAAATATATTTTTGCAGCTGCTCCTACGCCATAAGCCCGGTTACCAAGGTAAATTTTATTTAAATAGAGTTCAAGAATCTTTTCTTTGCTAAGTTCATGATCTATTTTTATCGCCAACATAATTTCGTTAAATTTTCTCAAAAAAGTTTTTTTTCGGTTTAAGAAGAAGTTGCGGGCAACTTGCATAGTAATTGTACTTCCGCCTTGTGATTTTGTGCCTGTTTGAATCATTCTTACGGTTGCTCGTAGCAAACCAAAAATATCAACACCCGAATGTTCAAAGAACCGTTGATCTTCAGTTGCTAATACAGCATGAACTAATGTGGGTGGAATATCTTCATAATTGACAGGAATCCGCCGTTTCTCACCATACTCTTGAATGAGCAAACCATCTTGAGTGTATATACGTAAAGGAACTTGTAATTGCACTGATTTTAATGAATCTACATTCGGGAGTTGGTTTTCAACATAAATATAAAGTACCCCTATACCGAATAGGATTAAAAAAATTAAACTAATCAATGCCCATAGGCCTTTACTCAAAAAATATCCTGCTTTCTTCATATTTATTGGCTATTATTGAATGTTTTTGCGATTATATCCCTATTTTTTGCTATTATGCGAATTATTCCAGCCTCGAGGTGATAAATCTGAGGACATATTTAGTGGAGTATTGAATTCCTAAATCGAATTGTTTTTTTGATGTTCAATTGGCTTTTTTTGTGGATATGGCTGCTGGTTTTTCAAAACTTGTTAAGCTAGTATCGATAGGCTTAATAGGCATTGGGGTTGGCCGTTACAGGAGTTTGGCGTATGAGGAAATTGTTTGAGAAGAAAGCTCGTGTAATGCTCGGTATCGACATTAGTTCTGCTTCCGTCAAAATAGTAGCCATCTCTGTTGATACACACGGTTTTTGTGTACGAGGATATGGCTGTGAGCCATTGCCTATTGGCACTATGGAGAGTGGTCAAATAAAAAACGTAGATGCTGTTACAAACGCTATAAAACTCATTATGACTAGAGCCTCTCTGCAATCCAGAGAGGCAGCTTTAGCTGTCCCTGACTCATCTGCAATCAGTAAAATTATTCAGATCAACAATGCGTTAACAGAAACTGAGATTGAAGAAATGGTGGTTATGGAGGCGGATAAATATTTTCCTTATCCAATCGATGAAATTAGCCTGGATTTTGAAGTCTTGGGGCCATCTTCTAAACATACGACAATGCAAGATGTTCTTGTGGTTGCGTCACGTGCACAAAATATTAGTAACCGTGTTGAGGCCGTAACGCAGGCAGGATTAACGGTTAAAATTGTTGATGTTGAATCGTATGCTATTGAGCGTGTTGGTGAATTGTTGTTAAACCGGATGACTAATAATACAGCTGATAAGGTAGTTGCGATCATCGATATGGGTGCTGTCTATACGCGGTTTTTTGTGATGCATAAATCTAAGATTATTTTTTCACGTGAAGAAGAATTTGGTGGAAAATATTTAATCGATATGTTGCAGTATCATTATAACATGAAAGTTGATGAAGCTATTGAAGCATTGGAACAGAAGAAATTTCCAGATAATTTTGATAACGAAATTTTACAACCGTTCAAAGATCAAATTGTGATGCAAGTGAAGCGCGCTTTACAATTTTTCATGTCTACAGGGCAACATCCGGCAATTGACCATGTTTTCCTTGCTGGAGGTGTAGCTAAAGAGCCGGGAATTGCCCAGTTGGTTGAAGATAGCATCCATATACCGGTTGAAATAGCTCAGCCATTCGAGCAAATCGATTTGGCAAATACAATTCATAAAGAGCATCTTCGCGAAGAGGCTCCGAGACTATTGGTTGCTTGTGGGCTAGCACTACGAGCATCTTAAACTTAAATGAGCATAGCAATGACTGCAATAAATTTATTACCTTGGCGTGAATTAAAGCGGGAAAGAGAAAAAAAACAATTTTTAAGTTATTTGACGATTGGTGCGTTTATAGCAGCGATGATCATTTTTTTTATGGATTTATATGCACAACATCTAATTAAAATCCAGCAGGCCAGAAATAAATTACTCGATGAGCAGATTACCTTGCTAGATAGACAAGTCAAAAGTATTGCTGATATAAAAAAATTGCGTCAGGAACTTGTGGCAAGGATGCAAATCATTCAAAATCTTCAAACGAGACGAGGATTGGTCGTCCATTTACTGGATGAATTGGTCAAAATAATGCCTGATGATGCGTATTTGGTCAGTATTGAACGTATTGATAGTCACGTAACTGTGTTAGGTTTCGCTGCATCGAATGCCAGTATTTCTCAAATTATGCGCAAAATTCAAAATAATCCATGGATTCAAGATCCCCAACTGAGTGAAATCAAAAAAGCAAATGATGATAATAACAATCTTGAAAACCAGTTTAAATTGAATTTTTCCTTGACCAAAAAAACTAGAGATTAATGGATATGAACTATCTCAATTTAAATGAATTAGCCTTAGATGATATCGCTCGATGGCCTTTTGCTATCAAAATAAGTACAGTTGTTGTGCTGGTTTTATTGTTAATAACGCTTGGTTATTTTTTGATTATCAATCAACTGTTTTTTCATTACACTGAGTTACAAGATAAAGAAACAGTTTTACGTTCAGATTTTGAATTAAAGCAGCATCAGGCATCTAATTTGCAGGCTTATCGCAATGAAATGCAAATCATGCGAGAGCGATTTGGTAATATGTTACGCCAATTACCAACAGAAAATGAGATGCCGGGGTTACTGGAGGATCTTTCGAAGACCGCAATTGCAAGCGGATTAACTATTGAGTTATTTGCGCCATCGAGCGAAGTAGAACATGATTTCTACTCGGAGTTACCTATACAAATTTCAGCATTAGGAAATTATAGCCAGATAGCTATTTTTATAAGTCGTGTTGCGCAGATGAGTCGTATAGTGACAATGCATAATTTTACAATTACGAACCCTGATGTTGATAAACAAAAAAATAATTCTGGTGATAGGTTACAAATCAAATTAACTGCTAAGATTTATCGGTATCGTTCGCAATGAGGCATTTAGATGGAGTATACAATTCAATGCATACCAGATCTTTAGGTATGAATAATTATAGGAGCCCTTTGTCCGGGTTCCTATTGATCTGTTGTTGTTTATTTGTTTCATGCTCTGATAATAATGCAGATTTAAAACGTTATATTTACGATGTTAAAACTCGACCGCCAAATCCCATAGAGCCTATTCCCGAATTCGTGATTCCGCCAAAATTTAGTTATCCCGAGAATGAATTAAGGCGCAATCCGTTCAAGCCAAATGTTTCTGAAAAACCAAAATTAGATATTTCTGCTCCTGATATGCATCGTTCAAAGCAGCCTTTAGAAGCCTTCTCTATCGATGTGTTAAAATTTGTTGGTGTTTTGCAAGAGGGTTCTGTTTTTTGGGGGCTGATTAATCAACCCAATGGCCTGGTTACCAAGGTGAAGGTTGGCGATTATATGGGCAAAAACTACGGACGAGTTACTAATATTAATGACACTAGCATTGCGTTGGAAGAAGTTATCCAAGTTAATGGTCAATGGCAAAAAAGAAACTACATGATTAAGTTGTCGGAGAAATAATTTACATGGAACGAAAACATTGTATCCAAGAAGGATATTTGCATATATTTTTTACAGCAATCTTCTTTTTAGTAATCCTGATGAATTCCCAATCGCATGCTAATACTAATTCCTTGTTAGATATCAAGCTTGTATCTATGCCAGACAATCGTCTAAAGATAGATTTTCAGTTTGAACGGCGTTTAATAAAAAACCCATCCAGTTTTAGTACCGAGGATCCTAAGCGTTTGGTGGTCGATTTTATCAATTGCAATGACGCAAGTGATGCTCGTTTAAAATCCAAACGAGTTAATCTAGGAGCAGTTACCAAGTATGAGCTAGTTTCGGCTAATAACCGCTTGCGTGTTGTTTTCGAATTATCGGATTTGATTAGCTATTCAGGAAGTATTCATGGCAATACTTACAGTTTGTTGATCAAAAATAAGGGTCACCAACTTATTCCACAGCAAAAAGAATTGGTTATGATGAGTCCGTTGGCTAATAGTCAATTTACCTTAAATCGTATTGACTTTCGCGGGATAGAGCAAGAAGGTGGCAGAGTGATCATTGAACTAAGTCAGCCAGGGATTCCTATTGAGGTCAGTGATAAGGGAAAAAAATTATTGGTCAAACTCACTAGTACGCATATCGCTCCAGGAATTAATAGAAGTTATGACGTTGCTGATTTTCATAGTCCGACCCAACTGATCACTATGCGGCAAGAGGGTAAAGATGCTTTAGTAACTTTACTTAATACGGGTGGTTTTACACACTATGCTTATCAGGTAAATAAGCAATTTATTGTCGATATTTTTCCTATGAATGCTAAAAAAACAGAAGAAGTCGGTGATAAGAAAAAAATATTCACAGGAAAACGTATTTCATTGAACCTGCAAAATGTGCAAGTAAGAGCCTTATTACAAATTTTAGCTGATTTTGCTGGAACTAATATTGTTGTAAATGGAGATGCAGCCAGGGATGCTGTGATGACATTAAGATTGAATAATATTCCTTGGGATCAGGCGATGGATGTCATCCTTAGTAATCAAGGATTGGATAAGAGACAAGTCGGCAACGTGATTCTTGTTGATAAGACTGATGCGTTTAGCAAGCGTGAAAATGAACAAATGAAAGTTAAATTAGATGCTAAAAAATTGGCTCCACTGCAATCTGAATTGCTACAAATTAATTATGCTAAAGCGGCAGATATTGCAACGATGCTTAAAGATAAATCAAATTCTTTGCTTTCAGAACGAGGTACATTAAGTATTGATGCTAGAACCAATACTATTTGGTTACAAGATACTGCCGAGCAAATTGAGACGGTACGTTCTTTGGTCAAGAAGCTTGATATACCGGTTAGGCAAGTTTTGATTGAGGCCCGTATTGTGGACATGACTAAAGATTCTGCACAAGACCTCGGTGTGCGCTTTGGGGTATCTAAGCCGACGCACTTGAGTGGTAAATTAACGGGTGCTAATAGTTTGACTCAGGGTGTTAGGCCCTCTGCATTACCGATTGCTGATCGACTGAATCTTGATTTGGCTGCTGCACCAGTTAGCGCTTCACCTGCTTCGATTGGTGTTGCTCTCGCAAAGTTAGGTAATGGCGTTTTATTAGATTTAGAGTTATCTGCATTGGAAAGTGAAGGACGAGCTGAAATTATTGCTAGCCCTAGACTCATGACTATTAATCAACAATCAGCAATGATTCAGTCAGGGCAAGATATTCCTTATCAGGAGGCAACATCTAGTGGTGCAACGTCAGTTTCGTTTAAAAAAGCGGTATTGAGCCTGAAAGTAACGCCACAAATTACTCCTGATGGCAAATTACTCATGGATTTACAAATTAATCAAGATGCAGATTCGGGGCAGCGGGTGCAAGGTGTACCGATTATTTTGACTAAGTCGATACAAACAAATGTGCTAGTCGATAATGGCCAGACTATCGTTCTAGGAGGGATTTATAAGCAAGATAAAAATAACAGCTTGGTACGCGTGCCATTTTTGGGTAATATTCCCATGGTTGGAGCATTATTTAAGCGAACCCAGACAACTGTCAAAAATGAGGAGTTACTAATTTTTATTACTCCCAAAATAATTACAAATAATTTGGCACTAACGACTGTTCAAGGGGACACTTCAAATATTGCTCGCGTGGAGATGTCTAAGCCAACCGCGGCACAGCTATGGAAAGAATAATAGTGTATAATGGTATAGTTGAGAATATCGCTGATTTAGATATTTTGGGAGCATTGATGAAGAGGTATGGAATTTAAAATGAGTATAGTTAAAGTACGTAACATATTTCTGATAGGGCCTATGGGAGCAGGAAAAAGTACAATAGGACGTGCTTTGGCAAAAGAGCTTAAACTTGAATTTTATGATTCTGATGAAGTAATTGAGGCACGGACTGGCGCTAATATTGCTTGGATATTTGACGTAGAAGGTGAGGATGGATTTAGAAAACGCGAGCAAAAAGTTATTGATGAGCTAACACAAAAAAGCAATATAGTTTTGGCAACTGGAGGGGGTGTTGTTATGACCCCTGAAAATCGTAACGCTCTGGCAGGACGCGGAACAGTTATCTATTTGAAAACGTCATTGCAGCAACAGTTTGAACGTACTAAACGAGATACCAAACGTCCTTTGCTGCAGACAGATGATTTAGAGGGTAGGCTTGAGTCGCTACGTGATGAGCGTGAACCTTTTTATGAAGAATTGGCTGATATCAGTTTTGAAACTGACAAATTAACTGTGAAAGCAGTCGCTAATAATATAGTCAAATATATTTATGGCGAATCTTGATAGCTACCTTAAGGTTAAAGTTGAACTCGAACAGAAACAGTATCCAATTTATATAGGACGGCACTGTCTATCTGATGCTGACTTACTACGTAGTTATGTAATGAGTACTCAGGTTTTAGTTGTGACTCATCATAACGTGGCAAGGCATTATCTGGATCAACTTAAATCTGTTTTAGTTGGTAAACAATGCGATGTTGTTATTCTTGATGATGGTGAACGGTTCAAAAACCAATGCAGTCTGCAAGCTATTTATGATGCTTTGATTCGAGGTAATCATAATCGTGATACCACGGTTATTGCTCTTGGTGGTGGCGTAATTGGTGATATTGCTGGTTTCGCTGCGGCGACCTACCAGAGAGGAGTACGTTTTTTACAATTACCAACTACCTTGTTGGCGCAGGTAGATGCTGCCATTGGAGGTAAGACAGCAATCAATCTTCCGGCTGGGAAAAATTTGATTGGTACAATTTATCAGCCTGATGCCGTGATTATTGACGTAGATACCTTGGTTACTCTACCGCAGCGAGAATTTTGCGCAGGTTTTGCTGAAATAATTAAATATGGGATGTTATCAGGAGGTTCTTTTTTTGATCAGCTGGTCGTGATTTTAAATAATGATCTATCCTGTATAGCTGCAGAGACATTAGCTCTTTTAATTCAGCAATGTTGTGTAATTAAAGCATCGTATGTCCAAACAGACGAATATGAGCAGGGTGCTCGGGCCTTACTTAATTTAGGCCATACGTTTGCTCATGCTCTTGAAGTCTATAGCAATTATCAGCGGTGGTTGCATGGCGAAGCGGTAGCGATAGGATTGTATTGTGCAAGTCTATTATCAAATCAATTAGGTTATTTGTCGACTGCACAACTCATTGCAATAGATAGTCTACTGCAACAGATGGGTTTACCACGGAGAATACCTAGAGACATTAATCTGCAGGAGCTCCAAAATCTCATGTTTTATGATAAAAAAGTAAAGAATAAAAAATTACGCTTGGTGTTAATAAAAGCAATTGGAGATTGTTATCTGGATGATTCCATTACAGAACAGTGTTTATACCGTGTCCTAACAGATGCAATCGAAGGAGACCTGCAATGATTGATGAAAAGAGAAGTAATATCATCGATTCAACTGATGTTACTGATCATGCGTATAAGCCTGCTGCTTGGATGACAAAAGTGGCATTTATACAGCAGTTGGTTTTAACGGATAACGTTTTGATTTCCGTATTAGGCGAACAAGGCACAGGGAAATCGACGTTTGCTCATTTGCTTCACACCACGTTAGGGGCAGAAATTACCCCTTGTTTATTAACTGCATCTCCATTGTTTAATAGCGAGCGTTGTTTAACAGCACTCAATGCAAAGCTTGATTTTTCTGGCGAAGCGACTGTTGCAAACATCGTGGCTCAATGCAATACACATAATCAGCATATTTTATTAATTATTGATGATGCACAATTTTTGCCAGCCATGTTCATTGAACAGTTATTCAGGGCTATACATCAACAAACTAATCCATCTTATTTTCATGTTTGTTTAATATCTAATTTTAACTTGGTTAATTGTTTAAATGAGTTAGCTCAACCATATGGTGAGCTGATTCATAGCATTGAACTGGCTCCGTTGACTGAGCCGAGAACTAACAGATTGATTCAGGAGCGTATTTCAGCAAAACCTAACATCAACGAGCTTGCTGATGCTGAGCAAACGCCGCATGGTCATTTAACTGCTATGGATTCTGAACTCAATCCAGATGGTTTGTCTAGGCCGGTCAAGCAGGCATCATTTACTATCAAAACTGTCGCAGCAAGCTTCGTTATCGTAGGTCTGTTAGGGATTATTTATTTGAGCCTACAATATTCATCCCCAAGTCAAAAAAATATTACTGACATTGAACAACACTTACCTCAGCCAACGATAGTAGCTCCAAATTCTATGATCCCTGAGCAAGCTACTGCTGTACTGACAAGTGAGATTCCTGCTTATGATGAACCATCAAGTACATGGCAAACAATTCAACCACTGCCCAAGCAGCCAGAACCGTATCCTGCTCCGCTATTAGAAAAAGCTATTGATCAGGTTTCCACCGAAGTAATCAATAAGGTAGAAAAGAATAAAAAGCAACAATTAATACCATCAGTTGCGCCAACAAAGATAAAAAAAATGACGACGGTGAAGGCGGTTCCTTCTGTGCTGAAAAAGCCAGTTAATCATCGGCCAATGAAATCATTATCGGTGGTTAAGGGACAATTTACTATTCAATTATTAGCAAGTTACAATAAACGGGCGCTGCAATATTTTGTAAAAAAATATCATGTTAATAATACTGAAATTATGTTGACAACGTTTCAAGGTAAGCCCTGGTATATATTAGTATTGGGTCATTATCAGAAAAAAGAGGATGCTAGGTTTGCGCTTACGAGGTTACCGCCAAATCTTATTAAATTAAAGCCTTGGATCCGTATCACAGCGAATTTAAGGCCAGCATAGTGGTTGTTGAGATTTGTCAGTTTATTACAATAGGCTAGTTATGAAGCGCTATTAGCTTTTGGGAACGTATTAATCAAGCAGGTTTAATCGGTTGGGCAGAAAGTTGCTAGTTAGTTACACGAAAGAAACCGTACATTAATTCGAGCGCATACCTTTCCAAGTAAAATAACCCAGACAAGCCATACCCATGTAAATTATCATCAGCATCGAATGGAAAAATAGGTTTTTCTGATAATACATGACAGCAAATATCCCATCAGTTATCAACCATAAGATCCATGTATCGATTATTTTATGACACATGAGTAATTGCGCGCATAAACTGAGTGTGGTGGTAAATGCGTCTAATTTAGCAACTGTTGAGTGGGAAAAGTAGACTAGTGTTTTGTAGAGCATGATGTAACTCATTGTCCCTAATATAATCAAGCAGCCAGCTTGCCAATAACTAAGATGACTAACTAAATTATTTTTATTGGGCTTAGGCTTGTTAGTCCACTGATACCATCCATAAATGGTGCTTAAAAGATAAAACAATTCAAGACAGGTATCAGCATAGATACCGCTTTGCCAATATAAATAGGTATTGATCAGAATCGCCATGATACTAACAAGCCAAGCTTTGCTATCAAGGCGTATATAGAAATAGGTTGAGATAAGTGAGAAAAGTGAACCAAATAGGTCGAAAAATATCAATTTATTGTACCTCTTAGACTATCTTCGCGTTATTAAAGATATATTAACTTAATCATGCAGGATTCGGTCTATAATTAAGACAAAAAATTGATTGTAGATTAATCGCCATTATGGGAGTTACCAACCATCACTTTTTCTGTTAGTATTTTAATCATAGAATTTTGTCGAAGGAGTGTAATATGTATAAAAAGGTATTATTTGCAACAGATTTTGATGACGTAGGTATTAATGCAGCTCATAAAGCAAAAAAAATTGCAGATGAAAATGGTGCTGATTTAATTTTAGTGCACGTGGTGGAACCAATTCCTGCTTATGCTTATCCGGGATTTTCCGGTTTTGCGGAAGTGGAAATTTCTATACGCGAACAAGCGGAGAAGGAGCTTGATAATTTGGCGGATAGTTTGAACGTGGATGCTAATCATCGTTTTTTAGAATTTGGTTCAACTAAGAACGAAGTATTGCGAGTTGCGAAAGAGAATAATATAGATTTGATTGTGACTGGTAGTCATGGCAAACATGGTTTAGCATTGCTTTTAGGATCGACTGCTAATTCTATTTTACATGGTGCTCAATGTGATGTGCTAATCGTGCGCACTTCAGACTAAAATCAATGTTTTTATTGTATCATCCAAATTAGCGCACAGATTGACTTGAATCTGTGGTGCTATTGGAGCGTCGACCCTGTAAACATATTAATCTCTTAATTTCACTAGTTAGGCAGCATGAATTTATTGCATAGTATCAAGGATATTCAAGCGTTTCGTAATGGTTGCGCTGCGGCGATTGGCAATTTCGATGGAGTTCATCGTGGTCATCAGGCCTTGCTACAACACTTGCTCGCGCAGGCCCAACGTTTAGGTTTACCTGCAGTCGTTATTTTATTCGAACCACAACCCAGTGAATATTTTGCCGAAGCTGAAGCTGCTCCGCGGTTATCAAGCTTGCGTGAAAAGCTAATTATTCTGAAAGAATATGACATTGATTATGTTGTTTGCCTTAAATTCAACCGCAAGCTTTCTTTGCTATCCCCCGTCGATTTTGCACAGCATTATTTGTTTACTAGTTTAAGGGTAAAGTATTTGTTGTTAGGCGATGATTTTCGTTTTGGTAACCAACGTCAAGGAGACGTAACTTTACTGAAGCATTTATCTAGGAGAGTGGGAGCCACGGTAGAGATATTTAATAATTTTAATTTGCTTGGGCAACGAGTTAGTTCAACAGTGATTAGACATTATTTGCGTCAAGGAAAACTAGATTTAGTTCATCTGCTTTTAGGAAGGACATTTAGTATGTGTGGACGTGTTATTCATGGCCAAGCTCGCGGTCGCGAATGGTACATTCCAACGGCAAACGTTGGAATACAGCGAATAAATTTGCCATTAACGGGTGTTTTTTGTGTACACGTTCTTACTGAAGATAACGGTATTATTCCGGGGGTTGCTAATCTTGGCAAACGCCCAACTGTTGATGGCAACAAAAATAGTCTTGAAGTGCATTTGTTTGATTTCGACAAGACGATTTATGGACAATTTTTACATGTTTATTTCATACATAAATTAAGGGATGAAATAAAATTTAGTGCAGTAGATAAGTTAGTGACACAAATTCGTAACGATATAGCTGCAGCCAAAGCATATTTTGCTGCAGAATCGCAAAACACTTTAAATCGAGTAGAATTGAATGAGCGAATATAAAGATACCTTAAATTTACCAAATACCTCTTTCCCTATGAAAGCTAGCTTGGCTCAACGTGAGCCATTGATGCTTGAGTGGTGGAATGATCAGGAATTGTATCAACAAATTCGTAGAGTGCGTCAGGGTTCAAAGCGATTTATTTTGCACGATGGACCTCCTTATGCGAATGGTCATCTGCATTGTGGTCATGCCCTGAATAAGATACTGAAAGATATGATTATTAAGTCTAAATTATTTAGTGGTTATGATGCGCCATTCGTTCCTGGCTGGGACTGCCACGGTTTGCCCATCGAACTCAATGTAGAAAAAAAAGTTGGTAAAGCTAATACAAAAGTGAGTGCTAGAGAGTTTCGTAATAAATGCCGTGAATACGCAAATAGTCAAATCCAAATTCAACGTGATGAATTCAAGCGTTTGGGGGTTTTGGGGGATTGGCAAAAACCTTATGTAACCATGGCTTTTAGTTACGAAGCGAATATTGTCCGGGCATTGGCAAAAATTATTACTAATGGCCATTTGCAGCAGGGATTTAAACCAGTACATTGGTGTATAGATTGCGGTTCCGCATTGGCAGAAGCCGAAGTTGATTATGAGGAGAAAACCTCACATGCTATTGATGTAGCCTTTCATGCTGTGTCTTCAGAAGAATTTTTACAGCAATTCAACGGGACATTTTCTTTAAAAACATTGATTGTGCCTATTTGGACTACTACGCCTTGGACATTGCCAGCAAATGAAGCCGTTTGTTTGCACCCTGATTTAGATTATGTCTTAGTCGATACCGAGCAATGCTACTTTTTTCTTGCTCATGCATTGGTAGAAACAACGATGAAGCGATATGGTATCGAACAATATGCAATCATCGCTGTGGCCAAAGGACACAAATTTGAACATTTGGCGTTGCATCATCCATTTTATCAGCGAGTTGTTCCATTAATTGTTGGTCATCATGTTACCACTGATACTGGAACCGGTTGTGTACATACTGCACCAGCACATGGGCCTGACGATTATGTCGTTGGATTAGCTTACAATTTGCCTTTGCGTAACCCTGTCTTGGCAAATGGATGTTATGCTGATGATATTGGTTTATTCGCTGGGTTATCGGTATTAAAAGCCAATGATGCAGTGTTGACCATACTAAAAGAAAACAATAACTTATTGCATGAAGAACGATTAAACCATAGTTATCCACATTGTTGGCGTCATAAAAGTCCTGTTATTTTTCGCGCTACGCCCCAATGGTTTATCTCAATGGATAAAAATGGCTTGCGCGATCAAATTTTAGAGCATATCGACGATATCACTTGGCTTCCTGATTGGGGCAAAGCAAGAATTCGATTAATGATTGAGAGTCGTCCTGATTGGTGTATATCAAGACAGAGGGCTTGGGGTACCCCTATTCCGTTATTTGTTCATAAACAGACACGTGAATTGCATCCCGATACAGTAGAGTTATTAGAACAAGTGGCATTGCGTATTGAGCAAAATGGTATTGATGCTTGGTTTGATGCTCGTGTAGAAGATTTTCTAGGAAACGACGCAGAAGCGTACGAAAAAATTCACGATACCCTGGACGTTTGGTTTGATTCGGGTGTTTCTCATTACTGTGTATTGGAAAAAAATGAGGATTTAAAATGCCCTGCAGATATTTATTTTGAAGGATCAGATCAACATCGAGGTTGGTTTAATTCCTCACTAACAACAGCAATTGCCATGTATGGTCATGCACCCTATAAAATGGTTTTGACACATGGATATACAGTTGATGCAGAAGGGCGCAAACTTTCTAAATCAAAAGGAAATTATGTTGCTTTGGATAAAATGATTGCACAATATGGTGCAGACGTCTTGCGTTTATGGGTTGCTTCTACTGATTATCGCAATGAGGTTAGCATTTCAGAGGAAATCGTCAAACGTGCCGCTGATGCTTATAGACGGATTCGCAATACTGCAAGATTTCTATTGTCTAATCTTTTCGATTTTGACCCGCTGCAACATCAGGTTGATTCACGATCGTTGGTTGAGTTAGATAGTTGGGCTATACGTAGGTGTCAACTCTTGCAAGATGAAATCATTCAGGCCTATGAAGATTATCAATTCCATGTAATTTATCAAAAAATTCATAATTTTTGTGCAATTGATTTAGGAAGTTTTTATTTAGATATCATTAAAGATCGACAATACACAACTCCTGTCAATAGTATTGCTCGACGTTCTTGCCAGACTGCCATGTATCATTTGCTGCAAGCATTGGTGCGTTGGTTGGCGCCTATCTTATCATTTACTGCCGAGGAAATATGGCAGGCAATTCCAGGACAAGTCAAGTCTTCAGTATTTTTACAGCAATGGTATAAAGAGTGGCCTCAATTAACAAGGGTTGATCTTGATTATTGGCAACATTTACAAGCTATTCGTAATGAAGTGAATAAAGCGCTGGAACAGCAACGTCAGGAAGGTCTCATTGGTTCCGCTTTAGAAGCGGAGGTAATTATTTATGCCAACGAGCCTACTTATGGAATGTTACAACGCATGCAAGATGAATTACGTTTTATATTGATTACTTCTAGTGCAAGAATTATGCCAATGACAGCTTTAACTGAGCAAGTTATTGTTCATGATGATTTGGGAGTGGCTATCATAGTTAGGGCAGTGGATCATATTAAATGTTGTCGTTGTTGGCATAGATGCAGTGATGTTGGTAAGAATGCCAGCCACCCAGAGCTGTGTATGCGATGTGTTGCCAATATCAGTGGTACAGATGAAGTGAGATATTTCGCATGAAGAGGGGATTATGGTTTGTACTGAGTTTTATTATTGTTGCTTTGGATCAGGGCAGCAAGTGTTTAATGAATCGTTGGCTATTACCTTATGAACCACAACCGATCATGCCAATGTTTAATTTAAATCTTGCTTATAATAGCGGCGCTGCTTTTAGTTTCTTAAGTAATGCTGGTGAATGGCATCGATGGTTTTTTGTTTCCTTCAGTTTTATTATGAGTGCTGTATTAATTATTTGGATGCTGCGCTTGCCCAGACAGGCTTTATTACAACTCACCGCAATTAGCCTCATTTTAGGTGGGGCAGTTGGCAATTTGATCGATCGTGCCTGGCAAGGGTATGTAATTGATTTTATTGATTTTTATTATGGAAGTTATCATTGGCCAGTATTTAATATAGCTGATAGTGCAATTTGCTTGGGTGCATTCTTATTGTGTATTGACTGCTATAAAAATGGTAACAATCATTGTTCAACTTAGCCATTTATCCCAGGTCTGTTCGTCCTGAGAGTGGCTACGCGCGCGTCTCGAAGGGCTAGATCCTAAATAAAAAATATCAAGACTCACGGCTGTCGCATTAAAATTTAATCAATCTGTTGTAGGTTGGGCCTTGTCCCAACAATAGGGTTATTAACCCTCGGATTAATTTGACGAATAGTTAGAAATAAGATCAACTGTCACACAAATTTTAAAGAGGTGGCATGATGGATGAGATTGGACAGATAGGATT
>JBMLTO010000060.1:0-33315 GCA_049239925.1 Legionella sp.
AAACATGGTTAGGTGAGAACACCATCTGAATGGCAATATTCAAGCATTCATCGATTTTTTATTCGCCAAATAATACAAAATCTCTCCAGCTCTCAGCGCCACAAATACTGCCACACAAAACCACAAATAAAATCTCTATGAGTGGGTACAATTTTCTTCTGGAAATTCGTGGAGCGGGTCATTTAGAAAAATAAACATCAAATCCTATCTGTCCAATCTCATCCATCATGCCACCTCTTTAAAATTTGTGTGACATTTGATCTTATTTCTAACTATTCGTCAAATTAATCCGATGGTTAATAACCCTATTGTTGGGCCAAGGCTCAACCTACAACAGATTGATTAAATTTTAATGCGACAGCCGTGAGAAGCATACCGTCAACTCTTCACAATAATCTTTATACTCGGTATAGTCACTGTATTTTTTCCTGCAACTGGACGTTTATCAATGTACAACGGATTAAACCATTATTTAGGTGAAACCTATGATATGCTGCGAGAAACTGTATATGCTTTTGCTCAGAAAGAGTTAAGCCCTATAGCAGCTGAAATAGATGTCAACAATTCGTTTCCTAATCATCTGTGGAAAAAATTAGGAACTATGGGCTTATTAGGCATGACTGTTAGTGAAGAATATGGCGGCGTTAATATGGGTTACTTAGCTCATGTGATTACCATGGAAGAAATTTCCCGCGCTAGTGCTGCTATAGGACTTAGTTACGGTGCTCATTCAAACCTTTGTGTCAATCAAATTTACTTAAATGGTAATGGACAACAAAAAAAACAGTATCTGCCTAAACTGATTGAAGGCGAGCATATCGGCGCCTTAGCAATTAGCGAAGCTAATTCAGGTTCAGATGCAGTGAGTATGCAGCTCCATGCCGAAGAACAAGGCGATTATTATGTTCTCAATGGCACTAAAATGTGGATCACTAATGGTCCAGATGCCGATATCATTATCGTTTACGCTAAAACCGATAAAACCCTTGGCAGCAGGGGAATCACCGCATTTATTGTTGAAAAAGATTTTCCAGGCTTTAGTCATGCGCAAAAATTAGATAAATTAGGCATGAGAGGTTCAAATACCTGTGAATTAGTCTTCAAAGATTGTAAAGTTCCAATAAAAAATATTTTAGGCAGGTTAAATGGTGGCGTAGAAGTGTTGATGAGTGGTTTAGATTATGAGCGCACCGTTCTTGCCGCTGGTCCAGTTGGTATTATGCAAGCCTGCCTTGACATCGTTTTACCTTATATTCATCAGCGCAAACAATTTAATCAATCAATTGGTGAGTTTCAATTTATTCAAGGAAAAGTAGCTGATATGTACACGGAGCTTAATGCCTCCCGTGCTTATCTTTATGCAGTTGCTCGTGCTTGCGATAGAGGGAATATCAGCAGAGAAGATGCAGCCAGCGTGATTCTCTATACAGCAGAAAAAGCGACGCAAATGACATTGCAAGCGATACAAATTTTAGGTGGTAATGGCTATATTAATGAGTTCCCTACCGGCCGATTATTACGTGATGCTAAACTTTACGAAATAGGCGCTGGTACCTCGGAAATAAGACGCATGCTAATTGGCCGAGAATTATTTAATCAGATGATGTAGCCGATCGTCCCTACATTCGAATCAATCAACCGAGCGCACAAGGATTATTCATGATTAAACAAAGCCTCATTTATTTACTGCTTAGTATGATCATTGTCATTTTTGCTGAATATGCCCAGTTACTAATCGTTTATACAGATATTTTATACAATTATGTTAATTTTAAACTTATGATATTACTAGATGGCTCGGCTACCCAAATAATAGCACGTCAGGTCCTTGCTCTAGTACTCATTCCAGTAACCCTTACAACAGTCCCTGCAATTAGTTATAAAATAATTAGAAAGCAAGCTATGCCCTACTTTCAAGAAATAACCTGGTTTTTATGGCTAATCGTGATATTAAGTAAAATTTTGATCCAATAAAGGATATATCGATGGCAACGATAATAAGCCAAATTAATACGAACAGTGCTGAATTCAAAAAAAATTCTAACGCTATGCATACCCTAGTTAGAGAGTTGGAAACCATTGTGCAACAAATAGCATTAGGCGGAACGGAAATTGCTCGGGCTCGCCATCTCAAGCATGGAAAACTCCTACCTAGAGAACGCTTGCGACAATTAATAGATCCAGGTAGCCCATTTCTTGAACTATCCCAATTAGCGGGGTATCAGGTATACGATGAATCACTACCAGCCGCTGGATTGATCACGGGTATTGGGCGCATTGCGGAACAAGAATGCATGATTATCATTAATGATGCTACGGTTAAAGGCGGAACTTATTACCCGCTAACCGTCAAAAAACATTTGCGTGCTCAAGAAATAGCTCAAGAAAATTGTCTGCCTTGCCTATATTTAGTTGATTCAGGGGGAGCATACCTTCCATTTCAAGATCAAGTTTTCCCTGATCGCGATCACTTCGGACGAATTTTTTTTAATCAGGCCAATTTATCAGCTCAAAATATCCCACAAATAGCTGTAGTGATGGGTTCGTGCACAGCTGGAGGCGCTTATGTTCCGGCAATGGCTGATGAATCCATTATGGTACGTAACCAAGCTACCATATTCCTAGGTGGCCCTCCACTAGTCAAGGCAGCGACAGGTGAAATTATCAGCGCAGAAGAACTTGGTGGAGCCGATATTCACTGTAAGATGTCTGGAGTCGCTGATCACTATGCGGAGAGTGACGAACATGCACTGCAGTTAGCGCGTTCAGCTGTCAGTTACCTAAATAGACCAGCCAAAAATGCTCTTAAAAAACGTGAAAGCAGGCCTCCTCTTTACGATAGCGAAGAATTAAACGGTATCATTCCCACAGATATACGCAAACCATTCGACAGTCGTGAGATTATTGCTAGACTTGTTGATGCATCAGAATTTGATGAATTCAAAACCTTGTATGGACCTAGCCTGGTTTGCGGTTTTGCACATATCTATGGTTTCCCGATTGGAATTATCGCTAATAATGGAATATTATTTGGTGAAAGCGCTCTCAAAGGTGCTCATTTCATTGAACTATGCTCTATGCGCAAAATCCCACTGCTTTTTTTGCAAAATATTACAGGATTCATGGTTGGTAGCACATACGAAGCTACAGGAATAGCCAAGCACGGCGCCAAAATGGTCACTGCAGTTGCCAATGCTAAAGTGCCTAAACTGACGGTCATCGTGGGCGGTAGTTTTGGTGCAGGGAACTACGCTATGTGCGGCAGAGCATATAATCCAAGATTCTTATGGTCCTGGCCGAGTGCAAAAATTTCAGTGATGGGTGGAGAACAAGCAGCAAATGTATTAGCACAAATTAATCGTGAAAAACTTGCAAAAGAAGGTCGCGACTGGTCCGCTGCTGAAGAATTAAATTTCAAATCTAATATACGCGCCCAATACGACCTACAAGGCAATCCGTATTATGCCAGCGCTCGTTTGTGGGACGATGGAGTCATTGCTCCTGCAGATACTCGCAAAGTTTTAGGACTAAGTTTGTCTGCTGTGCTCAATGCACCTATAGCCCCAACCCAATTTGGTATTTTTAGGATGTAAGCTATGAGCAATTGCATTGTTGATCATTTAGAAAACAACATATTATTACTAAGCTTGAATCGCCCAGAAAAATGCAATGCACTCGATCAGCACACGTTGACTGAGTTGCAGTTGTTGCTCGATCATGCACAAGACAATCCTGAGGTACGAGTAATCATTTTAAAAGGCAATGGTCATCATTTTTGTGCTGGAGCAGATCTAGCATGGATGCGAACAATAGCAACATTTAATGAAGCAGAAAACCTTGCTGACGCACAACACTTCGCTCAAGTAATGCACAAATTATACCGAAGCAATAAACCAACCATCGCTATGGTTCATGGTTCTGCCTTCGGTGGAGGAGCCGGATTAGTCGCAGCCTGCGATATCGCCATTGCTGCGACATCGGCACGCTTTTGTTTCTCGGAAGTCAAATTAGGACTGATCCCTGCAGTCATTAGTCCCTATGTGAGCAAAGCGATTGGTGCCAGAAATGCAACTGCCTTATTCATTAGTGCTGAAGTTATTGATAGCCAACGCGCCAAAGAATTACATTTAATACATCATTGCGTACCAGATGAACTATTGCTGAATTTCACCATGAATTATGCACAAAAGATAACATTATCAGCCCCTCTGGCGATACAAGATAGCAAACAATTAATGCAACAAATAGTTGATTTACCAATTGATAGTCAGCTCATTGAACTCACAGCCGCAACTATCGCTAAAAAACGTAGTTCTAAAGAAGGACAACACGGACTACAAGCTTTTCTTAATAAAGAAGAACCAAAGTGGAGTTAATCACTTTTATTCAGGATAATCATGTTTTCTAAAATTCTTGTTGCTAACCGTGGAGAAATTGCCTGCAGAATTATTAAAACGGCAAAAAAGATGGGAATAAGTACAGTCGCTATTTATTCTGATGATGATCGTGACAGTTTACACGTTCGCGCAGCCGACATTGCTATAGGCATAGGAGCGTCTCCTGCCAGTGCAAGCTATTTAAATAGTCATGCTATCATCAAAGCTGCTATTGATACCGAAGTTCAAGCCATTCATCCAGGTTATGGGTTTCTTTCTGAAAATAGTGAGTTTGCAAAATCCTGTGCACAAGCAAACATTGTTTTTATTGGACCATCCAGTACAACAATAGAAACAATGGCTTCCAAACAAATTGCCAAAAAATTACTGGATAATTCAGGGATTCCTTTGATCCCAGGTTACCATGGAGATGATCAATCTGAACAACGCTTATTGACTGAGGCAATTAGAATAGGATTTCCAGTCATCATAAAACCTGCTGCCGGTGGCGGCGGCAAGGGGATGCGAACCGTAAGTTCTCCCAACAATTTTTTAGAAGCACTCGCCGGAGCACGTCGAGAAGCCAATGCTAGCTTTGGTGATGAAGTAATGATCATTGAAAAACTAGTTAGCTATCCGCGACATATAGAATGGCAAATCATGGCAGATAACCATGGACAGATAGTTCATCTTTTTCACCGTGATTGCTCAATACAACGTCGTCATCAGAAAATTATTGAAGAAGCACCCGCACCAAATTTACCCTTACCCTTACAAAGAAAAATGGCTGATGCAGCCATCACAATCGCAACAGCAATCAACTACCGTGGTGCAGGGACCATAGAATTTTTGTTGGATCAGGATGGCAATTTCTATTTCATGGAAATGAACACTCGTTTACAAGTGGAACACCCGGTTACAGAAATGATCACGGGATTAGACTTAGTCGAATGGCAACTTCGTATCGCTGCAGATGAGAAACTCCCCAAACAACAAGATGAAATTAATCATTGCGGGCATGCATTTGAATGTAGGATTTATGCAGAAGATCCCTCTAACAATTTCTTGCCATCTACGGGATTAATCCATTTTTTAGAAGAACCAAATGGACCGGGAATACGCATTGACAGTGGAATCATCAACGGCTCCAAAATCAGTGTTCATTATGATCCCATGATTGCTAAATTAGTCTGTTGGGGACATTCTCGCCAAGATGCGTTACGGCTCATGATCTCAGCTTTGGAGCAATACCATATTGGCGGAATCAAAACTAATATACCTTTTTTGCATGCTGTATGTAATTCAGAATGCTTTAAACATGGTAACATTGATGTCGACTATTTAGCCAACTATCCCATAAGATTAACCGATCCAGATCCATTACATGCAGCCTGCCTTGCAGCTGGAATAGATTACTTAAGACTTCGTTCCCAAACAAATTCGCTACAAAATGATACATTTGCTTGGCAAATGCATTTAAAGACTGATTGGATCTGGCGTTATCGAATAAAAAATGAGATTTATACCATCACGGTTGTTCCTATCGACCAAACATCAGTTCACCTTAAAACAAATCAAAATGAAATCAATTTAACCTTGAATTTAGATGGTAACCAACTTTTATATCATGAGGGACATCAACAGCGAAAAGTTTATGTAGACAGTGATAACAATCAACTAACGCTCTATCATCACTTGGGTGTTGTTTCAATTGAACGGATAAGCAATATTTCAGCTTCTATCAATCCACCATTAGCTACCTCGCTCAAGGCCCCCATGCCTGGCACCATAATTGCGATATTAAAAAAACCTGGTGATACCGTGAATCTAGGTGAACCACTACTTATTTTAGAGGCAATGAAGATGGAGCATACGATTTACGCACCAAGACAGGGTAAAATAGAGCTGTTTATGCACGAAATAGGATCAAGAGTTAATCAAGATGCTGAACTGGTTGCGTTAAGCGCTATCATCAACGAATGATTTAATACTTATCATACAAGGATGGTTATGAACTTTCCACGACAAGTGACAATCACTGAAGTAGGTCCTAGAGATGGCTTACAAAATGAGCCAATCTTCGTTAATAGTGATGACAAAATTGCCTTTATTAATTTATTAGCTGATAGCGGCTTACGCCATATCGAAGCTACTAGCTTTGTTTCAGCAAAACAAATACCACAACTAGCAGATGCGGATCTCGTATACAGAACAATAATAAAACCAGATTTGGTGCATTTTTCAGCACTCGTTGCAAATCATCAAGGCATGTTAAAAGCACTTGATGCCGGCGTTAAAGAAATTGCTCTCTTCACTGCTGCTAGTGAAACATTCAATCAATATAATATCAATTGTTCTATTACAGAAAGTATTCAGCGATTTATACCGATCATACAACTCGCCAAGAAGCATTGTATTCGAGTTCGCGCTTATATTTCTTGTGCGTTGGGTTGCCCATATGAAGGTAAAGTGTTGCCACCACAAGTGGAAAGAGTAACCCAGCAGTTATTGGAACTTCACGTTGATGAAATTAGTTTAGCTGATACGATTGGTGTGGGAACACCACAACAGACAGTAGAACTGATTGAGTATTTAAAATTACACTTGCCTTTATCGATGATAGCCATGCATTTCCACGATACGTACGGACAAGGAATAGCCAACACCTATGCCGCCTTACTATCAGGCATTAGCAAATTTGATAGCTCGGTTGCAGGTCTAGGGGGATGTCCTTACGCACAAGGAGCTAGTGGAAATATTGCTACCGAAGACATCCTGTATTTATTGCACGGCTTAAATATTACTACCGGAATAGATATTTATAAAATCGTTAGAGCGGGTGAAATGATTTGTAAAATTTTAGGTCGAAAAAATCAATCCAAAGTCGCAAATGCATTATTACTTAACTCGAATCAATAGCAGAGTTAGTGAAAAAGGACCAAGAATATCGCTGCATTAAAGCGTATTGATGTTTTTTATTTAAGATCTAGCTCTTCGAGATGCGTGCTACGCAAGCTCCTCAGGACGAACAGACCTGGTAAAAATGGCTAAAGTCAAGAAACTACTCAATAGCATTTTTTGAGCACTTATGCGTTTGCCCTGGTCTTTAACCAAGAGATTGACTTTTGATCAAACAGAAATATAAATCGCCCTCCTCTATTCCCAGAGGACGGCAGACTAATTATCACAGCAATCATATTCAAGCAGCCGGGTTTTCAAACCGTGCGTTAGGAACTATCGTCTTAATCCAGGATTCTACATGGCTAACACGAGCAAACCATGATGAATCACCATAAGCAGCATTGCCAGTTCCATTTGAGTTTATTCCTACTAAAACCCAAGTATTGCCTATTTGGCACCAAGCTGAACCTCCACTATCGCCCGACCCAAGCAAAGCTGTTAATGATGTTTTAGGCTTAGTAATCCCGTTACTATCAAATGGATTTTCGATTGATCCATCTTCCTTCGGCAACCATACGCCCAGATAATTCCCAGCATCATCCTGATCGTCTTCATCTGCTTTTTTTACAAATTCAATAATCCCCTGGCCAGCAGCAGGACGGTTTTTAGTATCGATATTTTCATCTTGGCCGCCAGTGCCTTTTCCCCTATAGCCATATCCAACAAAAGTTAGCAGTTTATTTTTTTCTTGATGACCATCGTAAAGAATAGGAGGCTGACCTGCACCAGAAACTTCTTGCGTTAAGCGAACAATCGCAAAGTCATAACCCGTGCGTTGCCCAAGATTTTCATTCCACAGCGGATGAAGTATTAACTTATCAGCAGTATACTTGCCACCATCCCTCAATTCATAACTATAATCCTCTGCTGAAATACCCTTCGGAAAAAGATGAGCTGCTGTTAATACATATCCATGCCCTTGATAATTGCCAATCCATGTACCTGAACCATACGAATCAACCTTATCTCCTTTTAAAAACATTAATGGCTTAAAAGGAGGAGAAAACGCTAATTGCTCAGCTTCTTTAAAGCCAGAGTTATCAAAAGTTGTATCAAGAATAATCACGGCATGACTCACTGATGTGGATAAAACCAAACTTGCCAGAAAAGGTTTTATTAATTTTTTAGGTAAAGAATCAAACATCTGACAACTCCATTTGTATCAGTTATAAAAAATGAAAAGCTACAATATTAACTATAGGATAGAATTTTCAATTGATTAAATAGACATCTCAAAATCAACTCCCCGCAGACCGCAAGGAGCTAGAAATCGATAAGAATTAAATGATGGCATGTTATTTCGTACCACCAACTGTCAATGAATCAATTTTCAGTGTTGGTTGACCAACACCCACGGGAATCGACTGGCCATCTTTACCACAAACCCCTATACCGGCATCAAAAGCTAAATCGTCACCAATCATAGTGATTTTTTTCATCACTTCAGGCCCGTTTCCAATTAATGTCGCACCTTTAACTGGTCTGGTTATTTGACCATTTTCAATCAAGTACGCCTCGCTAGCGCTAAATACAAACTGTCCCGATGTAATATCAACTTGACCACCACCAAAATTCACCGCATACAATCCTTTTGAGACCGAACGAACGATTTCCTCGGGGTTGTGATGTCCAGCTAACATATAAGTATTGGTCATTCTTGGCATGGGTACATGTGCATAAGACTCTCGTCTACAATTTCCAGTTGAATGCATCCCCATCAACTTAGCGTTGAGCTTGTCTTGCATATAATTAACAAGTACGCCATTTTCAATAAGAGTTGTACATTGGCTAGGTGTGCCTTCATCATCGATGGTTAATGAACCTCGTCTGTCAGTTAGTGTCCCATTATCAACTACTGTAACCCCCAATGCCGCCACTTGCTGTCCTAATTGCCCGGAAAAAGCTGATAATCCCTTGCGATTAAAATCACCTTCTAAACCATGCCCTACTGCTTCATGCAAAAGTACACCAGGCCAGCCAGGCCCAAGAACAACAGGCATCGTTCCGGCTGGCGCATCATCTGCTTCTAAGTTAACTAATGCTTCGCGAACAGCTTCTTTCGCATATCCCAAAGCTCGCTGCTGGTCATAAAAAAAGGAGCATGCTACTCTACCACCACCGCCAGAACGACCAGACTCCCTGCGACCTTTGTCTTCTACAATGACACTGACGTTAACAGTAACTAACGGACGTACATCGGCCTGCAGCTGTCCATGCAAGCTTGCAATTAAAACAACTTCGTGACAAAAATTAAGTGATGCATTAACTTGTATCACGCGATGATCCATTTTTCTTGCTTCCTGATCTAATGTTTCCAGTAAGCTAATTTTTTCTTGTTTGGTCATACCTTCAATTGGATTAATCGCTGCATAATGTGGGATGCAAACATTCGTAATTTTTATTGGGGGTGTGTATAGTTTAGATCCAAACGCAATAGACTTAGCAACATCTGCTGCGCGTTGTATTGAGGGTAAGACAATATTATCGGAATACGCATAACCAGTTTTCTCACCACTGATTGCGCGAATGCCAACCCCCTTTTCAATCGAAAAACTCCCACTTTTAACTTCAGAATCTTCTAAATACCATGATTCATAACTGCAGCTTTGAAAATATAAATCTGCATCATCAACGTGTGTGACTCGAATTGAATGTAATAATTTCTCAATTATCGTTTCATCAATAGACGCAGGTTTTAATAATAAATCATTAGCGATGCTTAGTGCTGAGTTCATAACAACTACCTTAATTAAGCCACAGGCTATGCTAGCCGCGGAGATCATTCGTATGGAGGACAACAAATATCTTTTTAAGTGATACCATTATCTCATATGAAAATCTTAAATTATGTCATACATCAATAAATTATTATCTATAGCAATCATATTTTTGCAAGACTCCGCTTCCATAGACTTATCAGATCAACACTATGGCATAAAATAGTATTATAGGCTTGATAAGACCAACCAAGGAGAATAGACTTGAAAAATCAGCATTAAGTACCTATTTATGCTACACTACATTTTATAAAACAACTTGGAGTTTTTATGAATAGACATCATGTTTCTGCCTTAGATGCTAGCCGTCAATCAGTGTTAGCAACTAATAAAGTATTGCGCAACACCTATTTATTACTGGGTATGACCTTCTTATTTAGTGGACTAACTGCATATAGCTCATTTGCATTACATGCGCGCCCACTACATCCGTTGCTTTTTATTGTTGGGGTATATGGTTTAATGTTTTTAACCAATGCTCTTCGTAATAGTGCTATGGGTATTATCAGTGTATTTGCGTTTACTGGATTTATTGGATACACCCTCGGCCCAATCCTCAATATGTACATGAGCCATTATTCAAATGGTGCGCAACTAATTTCCACAGCACTGGGTGGTACTGGCCTGATTTTCTTTGCTCTCTCTGGTTACGTATTAACAACAAGGAAGGATTTTAGTTATCTGAATGGTTTTTTATTCATCGCTGTAATGGCTGCTTTTTTGGCAATGATAGCTAATCTATTCTTCCAAATTCCTGGCGTACAATTAGCAATTTCTGCTGCGTTCGTTTTGATATCGTCTGGTGTTATTTTGATGCAAACTAGTAGCATTATCAATGGTGGCGAAACAAACTATATTTCAGCAACAGTGTCTCTGTTTGTCTCGATTTATAATTTGTTCATCAGCCTACTAAACTTGTTAAGTGCTTTCTCAGGAAGGGATTAAGCTATAGCTGTTATCTCTGTACATACTATTCTGTATAGAGATAACATCGCCGGTGTGTGGTAGCAGTAACCCATTTATTATCAAGTCAATTCTACTCAACTTTAGCCCCATTTTTTCCAGGACCGTTCGCCCTGAGGAGCGTGCGTAGCACGTGTCTCGAAGGGCTAGATCCTAAATAAAAAAACATTAAGACTATTTTTACTTTCGTTGAGCTAAAAACGATCAAAGCAAAGGGTCTCTACCGAAATGCTGTTCAATCTACTCAATCGAATGTTATGACAAGCTATAGTTTAAAATCTGAAAATCAGCTTGATTAACACAAATGCTCAAAAGGAAGCATCGATTATTTGAGCTATCTGCTCATTTTAGATGCCTAGAAAGCCCTTCGAGACGCGCGTGTAGCACGCTCTTCTGGACGAACGGCCCTGGGAAAAATCGCTAAAGTTGAGAATTCTATAGGTTGATTTTAATTGCGTTCTTTAGATACCTTGTCTTGCTTCGCATAATAATTGTCTCATTTCTTTGATTGCTTCTTTTAAACCACAAAATATTGCCTTAGAAATAATAGCGTGGCCAATATTGAGTTCATGAATAACATCAATTTGAGCAATTTTTTTGACATTATGATAATGCAATCCATGACCAGCATTGACAATTACATTAGACTTAGAAGCATATGCTGCTGCATTCTGCAATTTAATAAATTCATTTTGTTGAGTTTTTACATGTTTTGCCTCTGCGTAACAACCTGTATGTAGTTCTATAGTTGTTGCACCACAAGCAACGGCTGCATCGATTTGCTGCAAATCTGGATCAATAAATAATGATACATCACAACCGATAGCCTGTAATCGGTTGACAGCAGACTTTATTATTTTAAAATGAGTCACTACATCCAATCCACCTTCGGTAGTTAGCTCTTCCCGTTTTTCTGGTACTAAACAAACATGTTCAGGCAGTATAGTTTCGGCGAAGGCTAACATTGAGTCAGTCACTGCTAACTCAAGATTCATGCGAGTTTGCAAGACCTCTTTAATTAGAAGCACATCTCTTTTTTGAATATGCCGCAAATCTTCTCGCAGATGTAAAGTAATGCCATCAGCGCCAGCATCTTCAGCATCCATCGCTGCCTGCACTGGATCTGGATAGCGTGTTCCCCGAGCTTGCCTTAATGTAGCAACGTGGTCGATATTCACACCTAGTAAAATATTATTTTTCATTTTTTATCCAGTTAGATCATTATAAAATACTTTTTTTGTATAACTGTCGTGACTTAAACGGCTTACCTTCAGTAACAAAATTTATGGCACGGCGCATAATGTATTTAACACTTCTTAGAATATCAAGATTGATTAACTGATCATTTGCGATTGCAATAATATGTGTACCAACAATGCCATGATCATTTACTATAAAGCCTTCATCAGGGATAAATACATAATTTAATTTGGGATCAATACTCTTACCATGACAATCATAAGTAAATATGATGTCGTATCCGATCATTTTTAACAACGCCATTTCGAAACGGCGTAAAATGATCTCTATCGATTGTTGATCCCTTGCAGTTAATAAGGCATCTAAACTTGCACTATAATAGTGATACAACTTGGTAAATGACTCGTTGGGTGGCAATGTATAATATATAAGCTCATTCATGTATAAGCCAGCAAATAAACAATCACCACTCAAATACAAGCTAGGAGACATACTTTCTAACTGTGCAATATAATTCCAATCGCGATAACTTTTTAAAGTAATCCACAATGGCTGGAACGGTTGTAACAAACTTTGCTTTTTAGGTAATCGGCCCCCACGGCAAAGCCCTTTCACCAATCCCTGCTCGACTGTAAAAAAAACAGCATAGGTGCTTGTATCTCCAGACCAATATTTATATATTAGCCATGCAGGGAACTCATCAATTTTCATAACCAAGTTGTTTTAATAACCGCTCATCATCAGACCATCCTGACTTTACTTTACACCAACATTGTAAAAAAACTTTTTTACCTAATAACTGTTCCATATCCATACGCGCACTACTGGCTATTTCTTTTAGCTTTTTTCCTTTATCGCCAATGACCATACGCTTATGGTTATCTTTATCGACTAAAATTAAAGCATGTATTGTTATCAACTGACCTTCATCTTTATAAGACTCTATATCAACATTGGTTGAATACGGTAATTCTTGCCCACACAAACGAAAAATTTTCTCACGTACTAGCTCCGCACATAAAAACTTTATGGACCGATCAGTGAATTGATCATGCTCAAACAAATGTGGCCCATCCGGTAATATTTTACGCAAAGATGCTTGGAGTCGATCAACCTGATCGCCCGTTCGCGCTGAAAGCGGAATGATTGCTGTAAAATTATGGCGTAAACTCAGATTGCTTAGCCAAGGCAATAATCTATCTTTCTCTTCAATTTTATCAACCTTATTAACCACTAAAAAACAGGGACAATTAACCTGTTTAATTAATGATAATACATATTCATCTTCATCCTTCCAATGCAGACCATCAATTATAAATGCAATCGCATCAACGTCACGCAGAACTCTCATCGCTGTTTTATTCATCATGCGATTCATAATTTTTTTAGAACCTTGATGAATACCCGGCGTATCAACATAAACAGTTTGATAATCCCCTTCTGTTTGGATGCCAAGAATACTGTGACGAGTTGTTTGTGGTTTACGCGAGGTAATACTCAGCTTTTGTTGTAAAATACGATTTAATAATGTTGATTTTCCAACATTTGGTCGCCCTATTAAAGCAATATAACCACAATAAGATGTCATCTTTTCCCTAGTTCTTGTCTGCCAATCGATAATGATTTACATGAAAAAATTACTATAAAAATAAACGGGCTAGATTGTATACAATCAAGCCCGTTTATAAAAGATATGGCAGTAATGATTAAATCATCCATTCATATACTGCGTGCCTATTTGCTAGCAGCAGCTTTTCTTTCTTTTTCCTTCGCAATAACTGCCTCAGCCACATTATTAGGACATGGAGCATAATGAGAAAATTCCATTGAAAACTGCCCCCTACCAGAAGTTAATGTTCTTAACGTACTGATATAACCAAACATTTCCGACAGAGGAACATCTGCTTTAACACGTACGCCAGTTGTACTAGGTTCTTGTCCTGAAATCATCCCTCTACGACGGTTTAAATCGCCAATAACATCACCAACATTCTCTTCTGTACTGAAAACATCTACCTTCATAATTGGCTCAAGCAATTGCGGACCAGCTTTCGGTATCGATTGTCGAAACGCTCCTTTTGCAGCAATCTCAAAAGCAATCGCCGACGAATCCACAGGATGGAAACCTCCATCAGTAATATTTACTGCAACGTCAAGAACAGGGAAGCCAGCTAAGGTTCCAGTTCCCATCATAGAACGAAAACCTTTTTCTATAGCAGGAAAGAATTCTTTCGGTACACTACCACCAACACAAGAGGTAATAAAAGTAAATCCTGTATTTTTCTCGCCTGGTTCAATGGTATAGTCAATTTTACCATATTGACCGGAACCACCCGATTGTTTTTTATGCGTATAACTGTCTTGAATTGTTTGAGTAATCGTCTCTCTATAAGCAACTTGTGGCTCACCTACGATTAAATCGACATCATAGGTACGTCTCAAAATATCAACCTTAATATCTAGATGCAGCTCACCCATCCCACGTAAAATAGTTTCCCCAGAGTCAGGATCAGTCTCAACTCTAAAGGTAGGATCTTCTGCAACCATTTTTCCTATCGCAATACTCATTTTTTCAGTAGAACCTTTATCTTTAGGCGTTACTGATATTGAAATGACAGGTTCAGGGAAAACCATAGATTCGAGGGTACATTCATGCTTTGGATCACACAAAGTATGGCCGGTTCGAACATTTTTCATACCTACGATAGCAATAATGTCACCAGCTTCGGCGTGCTGTAACTCATTACGTTCGTTAGCCTGCATTTCAACCATACGACCTACACGCTCAGTTTTTCCGGTAAATGAATTAAGAATGGTATCACCCTTGTTTAATTGACCTGAATAAATGCGTACGAAAGTCAATGCACCATAGCGATCATCCATAATCTTAAAGGCAAGCGCGCGGAAAGGCTCATTTGGAGAAACGATAGCAAACTCACCGTTTGGCTCGCCTTCAGCATTGGTTAGTGGTTGCGGATTAACTTCGTGAGGAGCAGGTAAATAATCCACAACGGCATCTAATAACAATTGCATACCTTTATTTTTAAAAGCTGAACCACAGTAGGTTGGGAAAAAGGCTAGCTGCAGAGTTCCCTTACGAATACAACGTTTAATCTCATCCATTGATGGTTCATCACCATCGAGATAAGCCATTAGCAGATCGTCATCCATCTCTAAAGCTGTTTCAATCAACTGTTTTCTATACAACTCAACATCATCGACCATATTAGCTGGCACATCATTGACTGTATAGTTTTCAGGTTGACCACTCTCATCCCATACATAAGCTTTACGAGTCAATAGATCGACAACACCTATGAAGTCATCTTCTATACCTATAGGTAGAGTCATAATTAAAGGTCTAGCACCCAAAACTTTTTTTACTTGTTCTGTTACATTTAAAAAGTTTGCACCGATTCGATCCAATTTATTTACAAAGATTAGTCGAGATACTTTTGAATCATTTGCATAGCGCCAGTTTGTTTCAGATTGTGGTTCGACCCCACCGGATCCACAAAATACACCAATACCACCATCAAGAACCTTTAGTGAGCGATAGACTTCCACAGTAAAGTCAACGTGTCCAGGTGTATCAATAATATTAAAGCGAGTCCCCTTCCAAAAACAACTGACTGCTGCTGACTGAATGGTTATACCACGCTCAGCCTCTTGTTCCATAAAATCAGTGGTTGATTGTCCTTCGTGTACCTCACCCATCTTATGTATTCTACCTGTTAACTTTAGAATACGTTCAGTTGTTGTGGTCTTACCGGCATCTACATGCGCGAAAATACCGATGTTCCTATATTGATTTAAATCAGTCGTAGTAGTCATATTCAGTCTTATCTGTAGGTTGAGTAGTTAAAAAATAGTAAAGTACTATACAGTATTCAATCAACATTTGCCAGCATGCTAAATTTTCTTAACAAATTGAGATTTAAGTTTAACACTTCCAATACCATCAATTTTACAATCGATATTATGATCACCATCAACTAATCTAATATTTTCTATCTTCATACCAACTTTAACCACTGACGAACTACCTTTAATTTTTAAATCTTTGATCATCAGCACAGCATCACCATCTTGTAGACGGTTACCATGACAATCGTAAGCGGTGTGATTATCCCCTGTAGAGGATTGTAGATTTGTTGGCGACCTCGATATTCCACCTCAGCACAAAATAGTCGATAATTTGAGTTGGAGTTAGCGTCGTATGGGTGCCGAAAAAAGTTTCAGCTTCATTTTTTCCACCCGGTTATACGGCAAATAGACTACCGCTTAAGCTGGTGTACTCAGAGCAGTATCCTCGTAGAATAGAAGCCTTGAGCGCCGAAAAACAAATTCAAGGATGGAGCAGAAAAAAGAAGGAAGCCCTAATCTCAGGTGAATGGGACATGCTTTCCTACTGGGCTCAACGAAAGAAAAAATAGTCTTGATGTTTTTTTATTTAGGATCTAGCCCTTCGAGACGGGTGCGTAGTACGCGCCTCACGGCGAACGGTCCTGGGAAAAATGGCTAAAGTCGAACATAATATTCTCCCATTGTCCTCTAATAATCCTATTGCAAATAAATTCCTGAAATAATTAACAAACTGTAAAATTTATTAGGCTATATTATAAACAACCCATCAGAAAAATAGGAATCGTCTACAACATTTACATCCATCAGCATTGATAGAGATCATCTAAGCTAATTGAACAATGACTTAACACAAGGAATTGATTATGAGTTTATTGATGTCCAAGACAATAGGATATTGGTTGTTATCAACGAGTATAGTATGGGCCAATGCTCCTGAGCTAACTATTAAATGTAAAGGCCTGAGCGAACCAATTGTTATTTCCGGTTGCCCCCGCGGTGAAGGTTACGATTTGTCTATAAAAATGAATAACTATTCACTACATTATGTCAACAAATGCAGTGATATCCATTGCCTAAAACGTCGTTTAAATGGCAATATTTATGTCATAGATGCTGTCCAGCAGGGTGTGTTTAGCATTTTTTTTTCTGACCATAGCCCAAAAAATAATGCTTCGAATGGTTATATGTATGCTATACCAAAAACAATACAGTACGTTAAAATGGCTGATGGGTACCATGCGACATTTGAAGCAATTTATTCAGGAACAGATCTTAGCAGCAATAATCATCCCAAAAAAATGGTTAATACACCCATAAAACTTATTTGTAATCAACGACAGATTATCAATGAACTGTAATTCCTGTAACAATAATGTTTACAATAGGCTTCCAGTAACTCTTGCGGAGCAATTCTTGTGACCGATGAAGTGATAACATATGACGTCATTATTATTGGTGCCGGTCCAGCTGGCTTATCCACTGCGATCAGGCTGAAACAACTAGCTGTCCAATATAATAAGACCTTATCTGTATGTATCTTAGAAAAAGGTAGTAACATTGGTGCCCATATTCTCTCTGGTGCTGTACTAGAACCAAGAAGTCTAAAAGAATTACTACCAGATAAGTGGCAAGAAGCTCCCTTCGACTGTGAAGTCACTAGCGATCAATTTTTTTATTTAACCGAGCGAAAATACTATAGACTTCCAACACCCCGATCACTGAACAATGCAGGTAACTTCATCATGAGTCTTGGTGACTTGTGTGTGTTTCTGGCCGCACAAGCGGAACAATTGGGTTGTGAAATTTATCCAGGTTTCGCTGCAACAAAGATGCTTTACAATAATGATGGGGCCGTAATTGGTGTAAGTACGGGGCCAGTTGGCTTGACGAAAGATGGCGAAGAAAGCGCACATTACCAGCCTGGAATGCTTTTATACGCCCAACAAACCATCGTTGCCGAGGGATGTCGAGGTCAATTGAGCCAAGAAGTCATCAAAAAATTTCAATTAAATACACATTCAAACCCACAAACATATGGGTTAGGCATTAAAGAGCTATGGCATATTAAACCCGACAACCATCAACCAGGAAAAGTGTTCCATACAATCGGATGGCCACTGGATCATGCAACGTATGGGGGATCGTTTGTCTATCATTACACTGACAATATAGTAGCGATTGGATTTGTGATTGGGCTAGATTATCAAAATACTTGGCTTAACCCCCATGCAGAAATGCAACGATTCAAAAACCATCCACTCATACGAACAATCCTACACGAGGGAGAGCGTGTTGCTTATGGAGCAAAATCCCTTTGTGAAGGTGGTTGGCAATCCTTACCTAAATTAACATTCCCGGGAGGCATGCTTGTTGGCGATAGCGCTGGTTTTTTAAATGTGGCAAAACTGAAAGGCATTCATACTGCCATTAAATCCGGAATATTGGCAGCAAACGAATGCTTCAAAGCCTTAAACGAACAGACTAGTGCCATAGAAATTACTAATTACAATCAACAAATTAAAGAATCATGGCTAGGGAATGAACTGTATCGTGTGCGAAATATTCGTCCAGGTTTCAACCATGGTTTATTTTGGGGCCTGGCAAATGCCGCTTTTGAAACTTATATCAGTCGTGGTTATTCGCCCTGGACATTAAATAACCATGCTGATTACAATAGACTTAAACCGGCTCACCTGACAAAAAAAATTCATTATCCTAAAGTAGATGATCAACTAACGTTTGACCGTTTGTCCTCGGTATTTTTAAGCAATACGTTTCACGATGAGAACCAACCCTGCCATTTACAGTTGCTGAAACCTCGTCTAGCTATTGATGTTAATTACAACATTTATAACTCACCAGAAACACGTTATTGTCCAGCCAATGTCTATGAAATAATAACCAATGCGGGCAAACCTTATTTACAAATCAACGCTCAAAATTGTATACACTGCAAAACGTGTGATATCAAAGATCCTAAACAAAATATAATTTGGACAGCTCCCGAAGCAGGAAATGGTCCTAACTATGTTCGAATGTAACCCTGAAACAATAGCGTTTGAGGTCTTTCCTTTAAGAATGAGGTCTATGCGCAAAAATCAAAAGGAAAGACCTACGAGCTGTCCCCCTCTCCCCTGAAAAACATCATCACACACCCCAACCTTCCTAGCACGAGAAAGAGCTGGGCAAACGCATGGGGCTCAAAAAATGCCAATATATCAACTTTATAGTAGCAACATCATAAAGGAAATATAGCTAAAATCGAGGCATGGGGTAAACAATTGAATTGTATTATAAATCACACTTATGGGTCATGGGTTATCTTGTGACTTTACTTTTGATTAATTTGAAAATATAATTGTCATTTTTTCGTGTCTATACATGAGGTTTTAACACCTGTTTTAATAGGTTCATAAGAAAATCGTCAATTAAAATTTAATCAGCCATGGAGTATTATGAATACAATATTAACGTTAGTAACCGCAACTATCTTTGTAACCAATTTAGTCTCTAGCAACGTCAGTTACGCAGTAACTAGCTTCAATCTCAACGAAGAACTTAGACTTCTCAGTCAAAAAGCACCGGCACTGAATAAGAAAGTCCTTAAACTTGCTCTATCTGCTTATCAAAAAGCAACTAATAAAGGTCGAGTAAAAAAACCAGTATTAACCGTAATTGACTATTCATTACCCTCTACTAAACAACGTATGTGGATCTTTGATCTGAGAAGCGAAAAACTTTTATACAATACTTATGTCGCACATGGCAAAAACTCAGGTATGGATATACCTCGCCACTTTTCTAATCAAGCGTCCAGTTTACAATCAAGCCTTGGAACTTATTTAACTAAAGATACCTATGTAGGACACAAAGGTTATTCTTTGAACTTGCAGGGCCTTGAAAAAGGATTCAACGATAACGCATACAACCGTCGAGTAGTCATTCATGGTGCATGGTATATGGAACCTAGTTTTATCAAAAAATCAGGTCACGCAGGCCGCAGCTGGGGATGTCCATCTATAGCTCAAACAATAGCCAAACCGGTCATTAATACGATTAAAGGTGGTTCAATTGTTTTTGCATATTATCCTGACCACAATTATTTATCGCATAGTGGCTATGCAGTGGCATAAAAAAAGCCAGGGTAAAAACCCTGGCTTCTGCAGTCTTAAACTAAGTAAATCTTAGTTATTTCCTTGACCATTGGCTCCATCCAACCAAAATCCTTTTTTTACGACTTTACACTCCTTGAAAGTCATGTGTTAAATTTAGCAGCCAGACATAGTTCGTGCAAGTGTGTAGAAACGTCAATTCCGTGAAAAAAAATGATATGAAAATAAAAAAAATATATATTTTACAAAGACTTATTTTTTTTTAAAGAAAATTCATACTTAAATACAGTCAGTTACTGTTGCTAATTTGAGAAATATCTTATCCCTAATCAAGAAATACCTTATAACCTACCTATGTATAATGAGTGCGAACCAATCCTTATAATGATTTAAACACTTTTCTGGCTCTTTAAGCGAGGCCTGTTGCTACAAGCGATTAAACGCTACCATCCAACAAGCGAAGCATCTGTAGGTTTTGTTTATCAATCTGATCGTTAAAAATTATTAATCTATTTGTACTATTTTCTCTCACTAGACTCAATACGACGAATAAACCACCATTAAAACTGACAAACAAGCGTTCATAACGCTTCATTGAACCATCCTTGTTCAATAATAACCATGAGCCATTATTTAGGTATATTTTATTTAATTTTTTTACAGGGTTATCATGCGGTGATGTTTTATACAAATATAACATCACTAAAGTGGTGATTAGCAGGTTAGTAATAATCATAGCTTGAGATTGCCATATAACAGCGAAGGTTATGGCATATAACAAGTAGACTATTTTCAAATAATCCTTAGAAGGTCGTATGGTTATGGTATAACCTGATGAGGGTAACAATTTCTTGCTCCTGAAGAGTGTTCGGTTCTTCTTGACCTATTAGCCAAACATATAAAATGGGATCTGGATGAGTTAATAAGTGTTCGAATGCTGAAAACTGCTCTTCAGTCAGCCTATCTAGAAAAGGAATAAAACGCGATAATATTAAATCTAACTCTAACATCCCTCGTCTACAATTCCAAACTAGTTTTGCTTTGCGTGATGAATCAATCATAATTAATCGTACAATTAAATTCATAATGCTACACTAACGCATCAATAACAGCAATTATCCTCCTATGAACACGATCTATAGCATTAATAAACGTAATTTTGAGGTCCAATCCTCTTTAGATGATGAATTATTTTTCGCAACTGATAAAAATTATTTATTTGATCTCTCTTATTTGAGCGTTATAAATGTGTCTGGAACAATGAGTGACCAATTTCTTCAGGGACAATTGACTTGCGATGTACGTGAAATTAATCGACAGTCCATGCGACCTGGACTCATGTGTAATCTGAAAGGACGTATTTTAGTGATTACCGATATCATTAACTGGCAAGGATTTCAATTAATTGTTCCTCAGGATTTATGTGAATTAACTATTCATTCTCTAACCAAAACAGCTAAATTCTCTAATGTTACATTACACCAGGAGCATTCTTATCATTTATTTGGCTTTTATCACCAAAATGTTAATGATTGTCTCCCCTTTCCTATGTTGCTACCCGAACAGCGCTTCAGTGTGGTAGCAACAGATACTTACTGTTGTTACGCACTGGGTAATAACTACTACATATTGTTGATCGATAATCAAGTATCCTCTCAGATCATCAATGCTTTCACTGAAAAAGGACAATTAAAGACAAGTTTGGCATGGCAATATCGCCAATTACAACAACAACGATTTGAAATATATCCTGAAAGTCGGGGTCTTTTTTTACCTCACCGTATGAATTTACATGTAAGCGGTCATATCAGTTTTGATAAAGGCTGCTACAAAGGACAAGAAATCATTGCTCGCACCCACTTCCTTGCTAAAACAAAGCATAAAATCATTGTCATTGACATAAAAAGTGAAAAATTACTCTATTCTGGCATGCCCATATTAGATAAAAATGATCATAACCAAATTGGCGAACTTATTGACTATTGCCCTATTGGCGATCAAGTCTATCTAATCGGGGCAAGCATATTAACCAGCTGTCGAGAAACAGATCTTTGCTTTTAAACTTTAGTATAGAGGTAAATAGTCAGTCCGTTCGTCCTGAGGAGCGTGCGTAGCACGCGCCTCAGGGCGAACGGTCCTGGGAAAAATGGCTAAAGTCGAACGATGCAATGTGCATCGGAATTGAATAACAAATACTCACCTATATCAGCAAGCGTTTAGATAAGTTATCCACAAGTTATTCTATTGAACTTCAACAAAAAACACATTATATTGCGACAATCTTGATTATCAACAACTATATCTTGTGTCTATAGGGTAATACATTAACCATAGATCATATTGTGATAATTGACTATATCCACTCAAAGAGGTCAGTATGTCAGAACATTTTATGCCAGACAGTAAAGTCTTATCAGCTAACGAAACAGAATTAACGATTAACAGTCCCGGTTTATTAAAAACGATTAAACGCAATGGCAAGATTGTTGAATATGATGACAGCAAAATTAAAGTCGCCATAACTAAGGCATTTATTGCTGTAGAGGGTAGTAATGCTTCCGTGTCTAATCGAATACATCAACTGATTGATCAGTTAACCCAGCAAATTACGCAGGCCTTCAAACGTCGCTTACCAACTGGAGGGACTATTCATATTGAAGATATCCAAGATCAGGTGGAACTAGCATTAATGCGTAGTACTGAGTATAAAGTTGCACGCGCTTATGTACTTTATCGGGAAGAGCATAGACGTGCACGAGATTTAGAAAATAAACAATTGGCAACCGATCCCAAATTACCCTTAATTACCATGCCCAATGGTGATATTCTGCCATTAGACATGGAGCGCGTTAATACGATAGTTGCTGAAGCCTGTCGTGATCTATCAAATGTTAAAACAGAGCCTGTGATCAAAGATGCTCTGCGTAACCTTTTTAACAAAGCAAACCTAACTGATGTCTATAAAGTCCTCATCATGGCTGCCCGAGCATTAGTAGAAACGGAACCTAACTACACTTATGTGAGTGCACGCTTACTATTAGATAGTTTACGTGCCGAAGCACTAACGAAGCTACAGATCCAGAACAATGCAACATTTGATCAAATGGCTGTTCTTTATCCTGCTTACTTCAAGCACTATATTGCCCATGGTATCAACCAAGGAATATTAGATCCCAAACTTGCCAGCGATTTTGATCTAGATCAACTAGCACAAGCTTTGTTACCAGAACGCGATATGAAGTTTAACTATTTGAGTTTACAAACTCTTTATGACCGCTATTTCATTCATGATTCCGGCATACGCTATGAGCTGCCTCAAGCATTTTTTATGCGAGTCGCAATGGGTCTGGCTATTCGTGAAGATCAAAAAAATGATAAAGCTATAGAATTTTATACCCTATTATCTTCGTTCGACTATATGACATCGACTCCGACATTGTTCAATTCCGGGACAGTTCGTCCGCAATTATCGAGCTGTTATCTGACAACGATACCCGATAACTTAGATGGTATTTATAGTGCCCTGAAAGATAATGCTCTATTATCAAAGTTTGCAGGAGGATTAGGAAACGATTGGACACCTGTTAGAGCAATGGGCGCGCATATCAAAGGCACGAATGGTAAGTCACAAGGCGTCGTTCCTTTTTTAAATGTTGCCGATGCAACTGCAGTGGCGGTTAATCAAGGTGGTAAACGAAAAGGAGCTGTTTGTGCTTACCTCGAATGCTGGCATCGTGATGTCGAAGAATTCCTGGAGCTACGCAAAAATACAGGCGATGATCGACGCCGAACTCATGATATGAATACTGCTTTATGGATACCAGATTTATTTATGAAGCGTGTTTACGAAGAAAGTGACTGGACCTTATTTTCTCCTGATGAAGTCCCTGAGCTGCACGAAAACTATGGTCAAGCATTTGAAATGCTGTACCGAGATTATGAACAAAAAGCAAAACAAGGGATCATTAAAAATAGTAAAACAATTCCTGCAGTAAAATTATGGCGGAAAATGCTATCCATGCTGTTTGAAACAGGTCACCCATGGCTAACCTTTAAAGATGCCTGTAACCTTCGTTCACCACAGCAACACGCAGGGGTCATTCATAGTTCAAATTTATGCACAGAGATTACGCTGAATACATCGCATGATGAAATTGCCGTTTGCAATCTAGGGAGTATCAACTTACCAGCCCATATAGTGAATGGTAAATTAGATCCTAATAAGCTGAAAGCAACCGTGCGTACCGCCGTCAGAATGTTGGATAATGTTATTGATATCAATTACTACTCCGTACCCCAAGCTCGTCACTCAAACTTGCAGCACCGACCCATAGGGCTAGGTTTGATGGGATTCCAAGATGCGCTCTATGAATTGAAACTAAACTATACCTCAACTGAGGCAGTAGAGTTTGCCGATCAATCGATGGAGTTGATTAGCTATTATGCCATCGAGGCATCCTCAGAATTAGCTAAGGAACGGGGTCGTTATACCAGTTATGAAGGATCGTTATGGAGTAAAGGAATTCTACCGATTGACTCGATTAGCTTGTTGCAACAAGCTAGAGAACAATATTTAGAGCAAAACCGTACACAAAGACTTGATTGGGAAGCTCTACGAATCAAAGTGCGTACACAAGGGATGCGAAACTCTAATGTGATGGCAATAGCACCAACAGCTACTATTTCAAATATCTGTGGTGTGTCACAATCCATTGAACCGACCTATCAAAACTTATACGTCAAATCGAATCTTTCTGGAGAATTTACTGTAGTCAACCCCTATTTAGTTGCCGAATTAAAAGCGTTAGACTTATGGGATGAAGTCATGGTTAATGACTTAAAATACTTTAACGGCAGTGTCCAACCAATTACTCGTATACCGGATTATCTTAAAATGCGCTATGCTACCGCCTTTGAAATCGATCCTATTTGGTTAGTAGAATCTGCTTCTCGACGTCAAAAATGGCTTGACCAAGCACAATCACTAAATATTTACATGGCTAAACCCTCAGGCAAAAAGCTCGATGAACTCTATCGACAAGCTTGGTTAAGAGGGTTAAAAACTACTTATTATTTGCGCAGCTTAGGTGCAAGTAATGCCGAAAAATCTACCGTAACCGATGGCGTATTAAATGCAGTAAGCCCTACCCAGCCCAAAGCATGCTCGATCGCTGATCCTGACTGCGAAGCTTGCCAATAAAGGAGAAATTTATGACTAGTATCACATCATCGCCCCACGCACAAACTGAATCCGTACTAGGAGCCACTGGCCTAGAATCATTAGAGATGGGCGCAGGAAGAATTCAAGTTGATGATAAAAAAATCATTAATTGTCGTGCCGATCTGAATCAGTTGGTCCCCTTCAAATATAGCTGGGCCTGGGATAAATATTTAACAGGCAGTGCAAATCACTGGATGCCTAATGAAATAAGCATGGGCGCAGACCTAGCTTTATGGAATGATCCTAATGGCCTTAGCGAAGATGAACGCATGATCGTTAAGCGTAATTTAGGATTTTTCTCGACAGCTGATTCATTAGTTGCCAATAATTTAGTACTTGCCGTATACCGTCATATTACTAATCCTGAGTGCAGACAATACCTATTGCGCCAGGCATTTGAAGAAGCTCTGCATACACATGCCTATCAGTACATTGTTGAGAGTTTAGGCTTGGATGAAGCGGAAGTCTTTAATATGTATAGAGAAATACCCTCAGTAGCCACTAAGGCATCATGGGCATTGCCATTTACACAGAGCTTAGGTGACCCATACTTTCATACTGGAACACCTGAAACTGATCAACGTTTATTACGTGATTTAATTGCATTTTATGTGGTATTCGAAGGCATTTTCTTTTACGTCGGTTTTACCCAAATTTTATCCATGGGCAGACGAAATAAAATGGTAGGAACATCTGAGCAATTTCAGTATATTCTGCGTGATGAATCTATGCACATGAATTTTGGTATTGATGTCATCAACCAAATCAAAATTGAAAATCCTCATTTATGGACACCTTCATTTAAAGAAGAGATGATCCAACTTATTAAAGAAGGAGTTGAGCTAGAGTATCAATATGCCAAAGATACTATGCCACATGGCATCTTGGGGATGAACGCAGAAATGTTTGAGGAATATTTGCACTTCATTGCCAATCGACGTTTTAATCAAATTGGCTTACCAGAACAATACCCTGGTGCTGAAAATCCTTTTCCTTGGATGAGTGAAATGATGGATCTGAAAAAAGAGAAAAACTTTTTCGAAACACGAGTGATTGAGTATCAAGCTGGTGGTGCACTAAGCTGGGATGATGAATAGACTCCTTGTGTAAATCTTTTGTTATCTTTTCTGCTAGATAAGCAGTAACTAAACTGCTTATCTAGCCTTGTTTCACCTTCACTCTGACTAGACTCGATAAGCGCTAGCAGCGAATGACCTGAAGAATTACCCTGTTTTTTGATGAAAGGCTTGATTGTTTATCAGTCTTATCATCTTCTAAAACTTAACAATCATTCCTCACTTCCTTGACCATAAACAACAATACTCGGTATCATTTAGCGCATTTTCTTATGATTGGTCTATTATCATGAATTCACCTGAACTACTATCACCAGCCGGCTCCTTAAAACGTATGCGTCGAGCCTTTGCCTATGGTGCCGACGCTGTTTATGCTGGCCAGCCACGCTATAGCCTTCGAGCAAGAAATAATGAATTTACTCATGAAAAATTAATGTTGGGAATTAATGAAGCACACGAGCAAGGTAAATTATTTTTTGTTGCCAGTAATATTATTGCACAAAATAATAAAATCAAGACTTACCTTAATGACTTAGAACCTGTCATTGAAGCAGGTCCTGATGCCTTAATCATGACCGATCCTGGGCTTATTATGATGGTAAAAGATAAATGGCCATCACAGCCAATACATTTATCAGTACAATCGAATGTGATGAATTTTGCGTCAGTAAAATTTTGGCAATCCATGGGGGTTGAACGTGTTATTTTATCACGTGAGTTATCGCTTAATGAAATTGAGGTGATTCGCAACCATTGTTCTGATATTGAACTTGAAGTCTTTGTGCATGGTGCATTATGTATGGCTCATTCAGGTCGTTGTCTTTTATCCGGTTATTTTAACCATCGAGATCCTAATCAGGGAGCTTGCACCAATTCCTGCCGATGGAAATATGATGTCAAAGAAAGCCAAGAAGATGAATGGGGCAATGCTCATACCGAAACTAAAACCTATACATTTGAACAATCACCCCAGCGTCAAGGAGAAATGAATATCATTGAAGAAGATGAGCATGGGACTTATTTGTTTAACTCAAAAGACCTAAGAGCCATACAACACGTGCAATCTTTAGTAAACATGGGTATTGATTGTCTGAAAATTGAAGGTAGAACTAAATCAGATTTTTATGTAGCACGCGTAACACAATTATATAGACAAGCTATTGACGATGCTGTGGCAGGGAGACCATTTGACTGGAGATTAATGGATGCACTTGAAGGTTTATCTCTGCGCGGATACACTGAAGGTTTTTATCGTCGTCATGTTCCAGAAGACTATCAAAGCTACAACGATCGAAATCAGACTGGGATTAAACAACAAGTCGTTGGCGAACTACTCGACTACAACCCCAGCCGTCAACGATTAACCATACAAGTAAAGAACCAATTTTCGCTCGGTGATCAGGTAGAAATTATGCTCCCAACAGAAAACCATACCTTTACTGTTGCAGCCATAGAAAACAATGAAGGACAAATGCTCGATCGTGCCGCTGGTAGTGGCCATATTGTTCATATCCCTGCTGAGATTGCTAATGTCGATCAGCTAGAGCACGGCTATTTAATTCGTCACTGGCAAGAAGAATCTTAAATAGAGCTATTTATGTCAACTATAGAACAATTGCGACTAGATATTAAAGAGATTGATTTAGCGATCATTAGAAGCTTAGCTCAACGAGCTAAGCTATCTAAACAATTATCAACATTAAAAATTAAAGCAAATAAACCAATTATTGACCGAAGACAAGAGAAAAATAACTTTGACTATTACCAAATTTTATCAAAAGAATATTGTCTAGATCCTGAGTTTGTTGCCAGTGTATTTCAGCTAATTATTATAAACTCTCGCATGATTCAAGAACAATATAACAAACGTCCCGATTACTAAACATATGCAATCGGGGCCTTGATCTTTACTGACGCAACTGTGGGAACAAAATAACATCCCGAATAGAGGTAGCATTAGTGAATAGCATCACTAAACGATCGATACCAATTCCTTCACCTGCGGTAGGAGGCAAACCATACTCTAATGCTTCAATATAGTCATTATCAAAATGCATCGCTTCCAGATCACCTGCATCTTTTTCAGCAACTTGTTTGTGAAAACGAACCGCTTGATCTTCAGCATCGTTTAACTCGGAAAAACCATTAGCTATTTCGCGCCCAGCAATAAAAAATTCAAAACGATCAGTCACATCAGAATTGTTATCGTTACAACGAGCCAACGGCGATACTTCTGTAGGATATTCAGTGACAAACGTAGGTTGAAATAATTGATGCTCGACAGTTTCATCAAATAGAATCATGTGCAATTTACCTAAGCCATCTGTTGCCTGATAAACAAAACCCAAGGTATCAAGCAAGGCTCTACAAGCATCCAACGTTTCAATTTGATTAGGTTGTATATTTGGGTTGTATGATAAAATAGCCTCTTTAACAGTTAAGCGAGCAAATGGCTGATCGAAATTAATCAACTCGCCCTGATAATTGATCTGCCGTTGACCAACGACACTATCACAAATAAATCGTAGCAGTTTTTCGGTAAAATCCATAAGCTCCGTATAATTAGCATACGCTTGATAAAATTCAATCATGGTAAATTCAGGATTATGCCTAGTAGAAATACCTTCATTGCGGAAGTTACGATTGATCTCGTAGACCCGTTCAAACCCCCCAACCACTAAACGCTTTAAATAAAGCTCTGGTGCAATACGCAAATACATTTGCATATCCAGACTATTATGATGAGTGATGAAGGGCCTTGCAACAGCGCCTCCAGGGATCGGATGCATCATTGGCGTTTCAACTTCTAGAAATGATTGTTCATCCATAAATTGACGACAAGCTTTAATTAATTTCGAACGCAGGATAAATACTTCACGACTATCTTGGTTGGCAATTAAATCAACGTAACGTTTACGATAACGCATTTCTTGATCAGTTAAACCATGAAACTTATCAGGAAGTGGGCGCAACGATTTTGTTAGCAATTGAAGATAATGAGCATGGATTGTTAACTCGCCAGTATTGGTAATGAATAATTCACCACGGACACCAATGATATCGCCTAAGTCCCAACGCTTGAAAAGCTCGTAGGTTTCAAGACAATCATTTTGACGTATATAAATCTGTATGCGACCAGACACATCCTGTAAATGGACAAAGCTAGCTTTTCCCATAATTCGTCGTAGCATAATACGACCAGCAACAGTCACTTGGACATGCATGCTTGCTAATTCATCTTTGCTAATTTGTTGGTATTGTTCGCTTAACTGTGACGCTAAATGTTCACGCTTAAATTGATTAGGGAAATTAAATCCCTGGGTACGCAATTCAACTAATTTCTGCTTACGAACTTGATATACATCATTCTCGTCTAACTGCTCTTCTATCATGCGCCTTCTACTCCTGCTTTCAAACTAGCTTCAATAAATAAATCCAAATTACCATCAAGTACAGCTTGAGTATTACTGGTTTCAACACCAGTACGTAAATCTTTTATACGGGACTGATCAAGCACATATGAGCGTATTTGTGATCCCCAACCAATATCAGATTTTGTTGCTTCTAAAGCTTGTTGTGCTGCATTTTTCTTTTGCATTTCGACCTCATACAATTTAGCACGCAATTGCTTCATTGCTTGATCTTTATTTTTATGTTGACTTCTATCATTTTGACACTGCACAACTATACCACTAGGAACATGTGTAAGTCTTACCGCCGAATCAGTACGATTAACATGCTGACCTCCTGCACCAGATGCTCGATAAGTATCGATGCGCAAATCTGCAGGATTAATTTCAATTTCAATATCATCATCAATTTCTGGTGAGATAAAAATAGCTGCAAACGATGTATGACGACGATTACCTGAATCAAAAGGAGATTTCCGCACCAGACGATGCACGCCAGTCTCTGTACGCAGCCAACCATAAGCATACTCACCAATAAAATGAATCGTGGCACTTTTGATACCTGCTACTTCTCCGGGGGAACACTCGACTAGTTCTGTCGTATAACCATGTTGTTCTCCCCACCGTAAATACATGCGCAGTAGCATTTCCGCCCAGTCCTGTGCTTCAGTCCCGCCGGAACCGGATTGAATGTCCAAGAATGCATTTGCATTATCCATTTTCCCAGCAAACATTCTACGAAACTCTAATTTTTCGACTTCACGAATCATGCTCGTCGCCTCATCAGCAACATCAGCTATTGTCGTAGAATCATCTTCTGCACGTGCTAATTCAAAAAGCTCGATTAAATCTGCTACGGATTGTTTTAGAGTTTGCAGTTGATTAACCACAGCTTCTAGTTGTGCACGTTCACGACCGAAAATTTGTGCTTGCTCTGGGTTTTCCCATATTGTTGGCGATTCGAGTTCGCGTATAACTTCTTCTAGCCGTTCACCCTTAGCATCAACGTCAAAGATACCCCCTAAGAGCAACCACCCTTTCCTGCAAATCTATTAAGATCAGACCAATTTGATTGACTTCCAACATAACTAAATTTACCCACACAACAATAAATGTAATAGTCTACAAGGAAAGCTTAAACGTGGCCATACTGAGATAACCAATTCTTACAATTCAAAATAATTCTCAACTTTAGCAATTTTTCCTAGGACTGTTCGCCCTGAGGCACTTGTTACGCAAGCATCTCGAAAGGCTAGTTCCTAAATAAAAAACATCAAGACTATTGTTTCTTTCGTCGAGCTAAGTAGAAAAGCTTGTCTCTGTCACTTGAGATTAGAGCATCCTTCTTTTTTCTGCTCGATCCTTGGATTTTTTTTCGGCTCTCAAGGCTTCTATTCTGCGCTTATCAGCATGGAAACAGCATCAAGGTATGATAAAAAAAGTTAGCTGCTTAGAAAGCCCTTCGAGATGCGTGCGTAACAAGCGCCTCAGAGCGATCATTCAAACATAAAAACAACAAAAAAGACACCCAAAGACCCATAAAATAACACATTGACAAAATAACAAACAAATAATAAGCTAGTACTAAGCTAGTAAAAAACATAGTGGAGCTCATCAACATGCCAAGTGAATTGAACAAAATCATTACACAAGTAAGAACGGAATGGAAAAACAGTTGGTTCAAATATTTATTTCGATTCACAACCTTGGGCCGACTGTTTGATCAACCACAACCGCCATCCCCTCGCGTGTTTTTTCAGACATACCTATCTTCTTGGTGGTGGAACCGCCTATGGTTTAGAGGGCTCATAACCTGGCCGACTTGGTTTGATCGATTAATCGATGCTACAAATTTACTGAAAAAAAACCAAATCTATAGCCAGAACAATGTCAATCTCTTGGTAGACCATGTCCAGCCTGGTAGCCTGGCTACTGCTTTATCTTCATTACATGCAGCAGGCATCTTAACTCAAGAGAATGTCACGATGACTGCCGCTCAGGTTCATCCAGATAGCCTGGCTAAGAATTTATATTCGTTACATAAGGCTGGACTCTTAACGCCAGAAAATCACGCGATGATTGCCACTCATGCTAATCCCAATAGCCTGGCTGGTGCTTTACATAGGTTACATGTGAATGGACTATTAACGCCAGAAATTCAGACGATGATTGCCGATTATACTCATCCCACTCACCTGGCGGATATCTTATATTCATTGCATCAAGTAGGCATCTTAACTCAAGAGAATCTCAAAATAACTGCCGGTCATGCCAATTATTATAAGCTGATTTTGGCCTTTACTTCATTACATAAGGCTGAACTATTAACGCCAGAAAATCGCACGCTCACTGCCGCTCATGCTAATCTCGATAACCTGGCTGATGCCTTACATTGGTTAAATGAATCAGACATTTTAACTCAAGAGAATTTCACGATAGCGGCCGCTCACGCCTCTCTCTATGAGCTGAGTCGTGATTTAAATTTATTGCATGCAGAAGGCATCTTAACTCAAGAGAATTTCACGATGACTGCCACCCATGCCAATCACCATAGCCTGTCTCGTGCTTTATATTCGTTACATCGAATAACTCAAAAGAATTTCACGATGCTTGCCGCTCATGCTTATCCCAATGACCTGGCTGATGCCTTATCTTCATTAAAGAGGAATGGCATCTTAACGCCAGAGAATCAGGCGATGGTTGCCGCTCATGCTAATCCCCGTAGCCTGGCTTGTGCGTTATCTTCGTTACATAAGGCTGGGCTCTTAATGCCAGAAAATCAGGCGATGATTGCCGCTCATGCTCATCCCTATCACCTGGCTGATGCCTTATATGCATTACATCAAGCTAGAGTTTTAACTCAAAACAATTTCAACACCCTAATGCACCCTACACATAGCGCATTGCTAACGACTCAGCACTTAGGACAGAATATATGGAATCTAATCCCAGAGAAACAGCTGACCCAAGCTAACTACGAACGCTTAGTCAGGGCATCGGAGCATGCGAATCCTGAACAAGCCATTCAAAGAATAGTCGGTGATATGATGGGTAATAATCATGGCCTCAATGCTGCTGCGATTAATCCCAGGCAAAGTACACATACAGCGTCAGTGCATCAAAGTGTATCTGCCAGTGCTACAACGTTAAAGCAACAATATAGCGACAAACATCAGCTTGATGCGACCCTTACAACTATTAGAGAGTACATCCTATCGCTCGATGACACACGAAAACATAGTGCTGCTAAACATTGCATACAACGGTTAACTGAACGCGATTATACCTTTGAAGACCCAACATCAAAGGTTTCAACCCAAGAATTGTTGGGTTTGTTCTGGCTAGCTATTCA